>JAQWOT010000069.1 GCA_029245725.1 SAR324 cluster bacterium
CCCATCCAGAGTTGGAGGTATTACAAGCCAAGCTGGAGATGCACTACAAGATGTTCAAATTGAGAGAACTCTTGTTGTCATTATCGGAGTACGATGAAATTTTTCTGGACACCCCACCAGCGTGGAATTTCTTCACTAGATCCGCTTTGATTGCATCAGAGCGTTGTTTGATTCCTTTCGATTGTGACGTTTTCTCGCGTCAGGCACTGTATACCCTGTTGCAACAAGTCTGTGAAATCAGCTCCGATCACAATCCGCAGCTAGAGGTGGACGGGATTGTGGCTAACCAGTTTCAGCCACGAGCCCGATTACCACGCCAATTACTGGAGGAAATGCTGGCTGAAGAACTACCGATTCTAGAGACAAAACTTTTGTCTTCTATCAAGATTCGTGAGTCCCATCAGCACTGCAAGCCACTGGTTTTTATGGATTCACAGCACAAGATGACACTGGAGTTTCGGAACCTGTATCATGAACTGCAATCCAACTGAAAGAAGTCTAGTCTCGCAATTCATTCACTCAACCTGACTACCAAGAGAATATGGCGCTCAAGATTCCGCTTCGCTGGCTACGTGATTTTGTTGATTACATCGTAACCCCTGATCAATTGACAGAAACCCTGACGATTGCAGGCCTGGAGGTTGATGGGACAGACGTGATTGGGGAATTCTGGAATCCCGAAACTCTAATAGTTGCAGAGATTCAGAAAGTGGAACCTCATCCTGATGCGGACTCTCTCTGCCTAGCCACGGTCAATTACGGAAAAGATCAATCCCTGGTGGTGGTGACCGGTGCTCCTAATATTTTTGCAATGATTGGCAATGTCCCAACTCCCTGCCCAAAGATCTCCCTGGCTTTGGTTGGGGCACAGGTAATTGACGCCTACAGTGAAAAATACAAGCTTAAGAAGCTAAAACCTTCGAAAATTCGAGGGATTCCTTCTGAAGGAATGGCTTGTTCTGAAAAGGAACTTGGTCTGAGTGAAGAACATGAGGGAGTCTTGATTCTTCCAGAGGATGCACCTGTTGGTTCTCCTTTGAGTGAATATCTTGGAGAGACAGTTCTGCACTTCGATATCAAGGGAGGTTTCAGTCATCTTCTCTGTGTCCATGGCATTGCCCGCGAGGCTGCTGCGATTTATGGGTTACCTCTCAAGAATGAGTTCATTCACGATCTGCCAGAAGCCAAGAATATTGTAGAAGAATCGGGTTATGTAAATCTGCAGATCAATGACCCAGATCTTTGTGCACGCTATACCGCAATTAGGATCAAGAACGTCAAGATTGGGCCTTCTCCATTTTGGATGCAGCAGCGCTTGAGACAGAGCGGAATGCGCCCCATCAATAACATTGTTGATATTACCAACTATGTGATGTTGGAGCTAGGGCAACCCCTCCACGCCTTTGATTATGAAGCACTAGTCCAACGTAGTAGTGGCACTCCAACTATCTGTGTTCGTCGTGCCCAACCGGGGGAAGTGTTAGTAACTCTCGATGAAATTGAGCGCAAGCTTGACCCAGAAATGTTGTTGATTACCGATGAGCAGGGAGCGATTGCCATCGCAGGTGTAATGGGTGGAGGCAATACCGAAGTATCTGAAGCGACAACCGATATTCTGTTGGAAGCAGCTCATTTTGAGTTTCTGAACAATCGGCGCACCTCCCAAGTACTGAAGCTCAAGACAGAAGCGGCAGAGCGGTTTGGCAAACGGCTAGATCCTGAATTACCACTGCTGGCGGGCTGGCGTGCAGCACGGCTGATTGCTGAATTGGCTGGTGGAACGCTGGAGCCCGTAGTCGCGGATCTCTACCCAAAAAGACCTGAACCAGTCAGCATTGAACTGCACTCTGACTATATTGAGCGCATCCTTGGAATCCAGATGCCAGAGGTTGAGGTTGTACGGATTCTTAAGGCGCTGGAATTCGAAGTTGCTATCACGCAGGGAATCTATCAGGTTCAGGTGCCAACTCATCGTCAGGATGTGCGGATTCCAGCAGATCTAGTGGAAGAACTTGTACGCATCCATGGTTACAATCGCCTTCCTCCCACAAGATTAACCGATGAATTGCCACCGCAACGTGAAAACTTTAAATTGAACGGTATAGAGAAAGTCCGTGATCTGCTAGTAGGAGCGGGGCTTGACGAGGTGATTACCTACTCACTGAACAGTCCTCTCGATGAAGCCACACTGCGATTACAGACGGATGCGAGTGAAAGCACACAGATTGGCTTGCTGAATCCTCTTTCTCAGGAGCGTAGTCATCTTCGTCAGACTTTACTGGTGGGCTTGCTTCAGACAGCTCGTGAAAACCTTCGACTGTTGTCTCGGATTCAGATTTTTGAGGTGGGTGGTGTGTTCTTACCTCAAGAAGGAGAAACCCTCCCAGCTGAGCCTCGTCGGCTGGCTACGTTGCTAACAGGCCCCCGCCAAGCCGATGCATGGCAACCTGACCAAGCAACAACTGACTATGACTTTTATGACATCAAGGGGCGTTTGGAGATTTTGTTGGAAGGCCTGCATTTACAATCTGAGATTCGCTGGGAGCAAGCTGATGTTTTACCCTGTCATCCAGGCCGCTGTGCCAGTCTTTATCTCGGTGGACAGATGCTGGGCTACATTGGAGAACTCCACCCAAAAATTCGTAGTGAATTTTCTCTCCCTGAACAACCGTTTTGTGTGGCAGAACTGGATCTGGATCTGCTATTAAACCAATGGCAACAAGCACATCAGATGCAAGAAATTTCCGGCTTCACTCCAATCTACGAAGACTTGGCAGTTGTTGTAAATCAAGATCTTCCGGTAGCTCAAGTCCTTGGTGAGATGGAACAGGCAGGTCGTCCTTTGTTGAAACAGGTTACCTTGTTTGATGTGTATACAGGTGAACAAGTGGCTGCTGACAAAAAGAGCTTGGCTTTTGCTCTCACCTTTCAAGCAAATGACCAGACTCTGCAGGACAAGGATGTTCAGAAGATCCGACAGAAAATTGTACGCCGACTCGAACAGACCTGTGATGCCCAGTTGAGATCTTGAAAACACCCCAAGTACAGAGTTTTATTAATGATTCTAGAGTTGGAAAATGTTGGAAAGTCCTTTCCTCATCCCAGCGGGAACGAAAATGTTGAGGTCCTGCGCAACTTACAGTTACAAGTCAATCAGGGTGAAACAGTTGCGGTACTAGGGCAGTCAGGCAGTGGAAAATCGACTCTGCTTTCTTTGCTCGCAGGTCTTGACCAACCCACCAGTGGTGCCCTGAGGATTCGTGGAACTGATCTGGCTCAAATGAGTGAGGAAGAACTGACACGATTCCGTGCGGAGAATATCGGGATCATTTTCCAGCAATTTCATTTGATGTCGCATCTGACAGCTTTGGAAAACATCAGTTTACCACTAGAGATTTTTCAAAGGGCTGGACATGCAGAACGCTCTCGTAGAGCTTTGGAACAAGTGCGACTTGAACATCGTCATGACCACTTCCCATACCAGTTGAGTGGTGGGGAATGTCAACGGGTTGCAATCGCTCGTGCTGTGGTCGTGGAACCCGCGATTTTGTTAGCTGATGAGCCTACAGGAAATTTGGATGTGGAAACTGGTGAGCAGATTGTGAATCTACTTTTCGATT
>JAQWOT010000070.1 GCA_029245725.1 SAR324 cluster bacterium
GGCAATTTGACTGCTGATCGAGAGATTGAAATCGTTTTACGGGCCCGAGATTATGATGATCGCCCACAGCCTCGAGGGAAGCAAGCAAGAGGCTTTGCTGGCCATGGTGCTTTATACGGGAGAACTACTGGCATCTGGCAAACTGTCTGGATGGAGCCAGTTCCACAGATTCACCTACAACGCCCTCGTCTGACTCCTGTTGGATCCACAGAATCCTTGCAGGTTGTACAGCCTTTGAGCATTCCGACCGAGGGACATCAGGTTCGTTTCCAAATCCTTGCCGATGGGAAAGAGGTTGCCTCCAAGACCTTAAAAACAAATGCTGATTTCACTCTTCAAGCAGATATCCCTTTACCCACAGTGCGACGTTGGACTATAGAGGATCCTTTCCTCTATGAAGTGAATGTAGAGTTGCGGAATACTAGCAATGCAGTCGTCGATTCTTACCAAAGTTACTTCGGCTTTCGAACGGTATCGTTGGATGGCAAGAAGTTTAAACTCAACGGCAAAACGATCTTCCAGCGGCTTGTACTGGACCAAGGTTACTACCCAGACGGATTGATGACGGCTCCTCGTGATGAGGATCTAGTTGAAGATATTCGGCTCAGTTTAGAGGCTGGTTTCAATGGAGCGCGGCTTCACCAGAAAGTGTTCGAAGAACGTTTCCTGTACCATGCCGATCGCATGGGTTACCTGGTCTGGGGAGAATTTGGAGACTGGGGTGCAGCCAATCTTGGACGCTTTCCTCACCATCAAAGCTTTTCTGCTTCCTACATCACAGAGTGGCTTGAAGCTATCGAGCGGGATTATTCACATCCAAGTATTGTAGGTTGGTGTCCTCTCAACGAAACTTGGGAACCTATCATGGAGGAGATGTCGCAACTGGATGACATCACAAAAGGTATGTTCCTGGCGACCAAGGCCATGGATCCAACTCGGCCTGTACTGGACACATCGGGTTACTCCCATCGGATTCATGAGACCGATGTCTACGACTGCCACGACTACACTCAGGATCCAGAAAAGTTTGCAGAACATCACTCACATGTTGGCGAGGGAGACCCCTATCAGAATGAGTGGAAGGTAGAGGGGCCTCATCTGCGAGATTATCGTGGGCGACCTCTCAAACAACGTTGGTCAACCCCTTACCGAGGTCAACCCTACTTTGTCAGCGAGTTTGGGGGAATTTGGTGGAACCCAGAAGATGAGCATCGTGATTCCTGGGGATACGGTGAGAGACCGAAAAATATCGAAGAGTTTTATGACCGCTTTGAAAAACTCTGTACGATCCTGCTAAAGAATCCGCTAATGTTCGGCTATTGCTATACCCAACTCACCGATATTGATCAGGAGCAAAACGGGATCTACACCTATCGGCGAGATATTAAATTTGACATGCAGCGCATCCGGCGTGTTCAGACCCAGATCGCAGCTATTGAGAAGCTAGCAGACTAAGCTTTTCAAATGCAGGGCTTCTCTAAAAGTTAATCACTCGCAGGGTCTCTCTCTCATTTAGAGAAGCCAACGGTCTCATTCTGCTTCTGTATCTTCCTCACAATCACGGTATTCCACCTTGCCATCAGGCAAGATCGTATTGCAAAGCTTTGCCTTTTTGAACAGCGTGTTCTCTGTAATCGCTTCTCGTAGGTCAATACCGTACAAGTTTGCATCGGTCAAATCGGCATCCGTCAAGTCAGCGCCTTGAAGTCGGATTCGATGTAAGTTTGCTCCAACTAGCTTGGCTTGGCTCAGTACAGCTTTGCTCAGATCTGCTTCTCGTATGTCTGCGCCTGACAAGTCTACCTCACTCAAATTCGCTTCACTCAAATTTGCTTCGCTTAGATCCGCATTCGTCAAGTCAGCACCAACCAAATTAGCACCTCGTAATTTCGCTCCAGACAATTTGGCACCTGAAAGGTCTGCTCCTTCGAGGTTTGCGTGCAACAAATCGACTTCCGTCAAATCTGCACTCTTCAAGTTGGCTTCTGGTAAATTGGCTTCATGCAGATCAGCAAAGAACAGTAAGGCTCCCGATAAGTCCACCTGTGCCAAATTGGCTTGGTGAAGATTGACCCCGTTCAAGTCAGCTCCATGGAGATCCGATCCTACCAGATTGGCCTCCTGCAAATCGGCTTTTGCTAAATTGGCTTTGGACAGCTTGGCTTCTCGCAGATCTGAAGAATACAGGACGGCCTTGGGCAAATCGGCTTTCGAAAGATCTACACCAAACAACTCGCCCTTAGGACAAACCTTGGTCTCCAGAAGTTGACGCAAGTGCTCAGGATCGTGGTTTTTCATTTTGTGTTTACATCTTTCAGTTGGAACAACTCAGATCACGAACAGAAAAATTAAACAAACCAGGTCCACTACGGCCAGAACCAGCAGAATCGGCAGATATTTTTTGATGGTCGGATGAAGCATTGGACTCAATGGAATTCAGCCATGTTTTTCCAGGCTTCCCGCAGTTTTTCGATGTTAAAGCCTGGTTGTTGGCTGGCATTGATCAGGATCCGCTCCTTATCAAAAATCTTCTGGGCCATCTCAACAATTTCCTGAATTCCGTCTTGGGGAACAACCACAGCACCATGCATATCTGCATGAATCAAATCTCCGTCCTCGACATCCATACCATGGACGGTCACCGACTGCCCCCAGTCCACAAGGTGCACCCAGGCATGTGATGGATTAACCATCCCAGCCAGCATTTGAAACTTGTCCTGGGCATCTGGAATGTCTCGAACACAACCATTGGTAATGACTCCCAGGCAACCAAGGCCATAGTGCAAATTACTATTCACCTCTCCCCAAAACGAACCGTAGCCCGGCATCTCGTCTAGATCCTGGATCACAGAAATACTTGGTATAGGGCCTCCTTCAGCCACATAGCTGTAGTAACTATCTCGATTCCAGGCATCTGTGGGCTGATGCATTGCTCGTAATCTGGCAGTTCGTGCATGCCCCACGATAGAAGGCAAAGAGGGACGTGAGCAGGTAAATGGGCGAATCGTGAAGCCCCGATTTCTTCGATTCGGATACACGGCCTCAATTGCATTGCAAACCGTCGGGGTATCCAGTGCTTTCAAGGCTTGAAGCGATTGCTCATTTGATTGTGTCATTTTTCTAGTGCTCATTTAATGATTATCAAGAAGTGATCTTCTGAGAGGAAACGAATGTAACCAACCATTTTTATCACTATTTATTTAGATCAACCGTAGTCATTTTGTCAGCAAAGAACGCCCGTTGGATACCACGTACGCTTTCGCCTCCATCCACAACAATATTCGAACCTACACTGTAATTGCCTGCATCAGAAGCTAGAAAAATGGCTGCTCCTGCTATATTCCCTTTCTCACCAACTCGTTTGCCTGGTATGTAATTGCGCATCTCTTCGGTATAGTCTCGAGCAATTTGATTTAAGTCTGTAGGGAAATCTCCCGGAGAAATTGTGTTGATGTAGATGCCTTCCCAAGCCAAGCTGTCCCCAAGATGTTTACCCAATTGGATCAACCCTGCCTTGCTGACACCATAGGCAAAATTATAGAAAGGATTGATCTTTCCACAGCCATCAATCGAAGCAATATTGATTACTTTTTTCGGAGTTTCTGGAGAGCAATCCACTCGCATATAAGGGAGAAAAGCCTGGATCAAAAAATAGATAGATTTGATGTTGAGATCCATGACCCGATCCCAATCCGATTCAGTCACATCGTCCAATGCCTTGCCACCATCGGAGATGCCAGCGTTATTGACAAGAATATCGAGTCGAGATTCTCTCTCGGCAAACTGGGACACAAATTGTTTGATCCCAGCCAGGTCTTTCAAATCTGCAGAAATGACCTCACACTCCCCTAGCTTGGAAAATTCCGCTTGCTTCGACTTTAGTTGCTCTGCATTGCGGGCCACCAGGTACACCCTAGCCCCAAAGTTCAGGAATCCCTCGGCAATCATAGCCCCGATTCCCATTGAGCCGCCGGTGACCACAGCCACCTTGTTCTTTAAAGAGAACATATCTTTCATCCTGAATCTCTCAAAAATTGAATTTGTTGCGAATTCTGACTATCCCAAGCAGATCAATAACTTGGAATCCCTAAACTAGCCACTACAGACTGTCCAGTAAATTGTTCCTTCTCTACCTTTAAAAAGTTTAAAGATCAAAGGTAAATCAAAGAATTCACCCTAACTTTAGATGGCTCACTAAGATATGCAATAGCATTCAACTTCAAAAACTTGTACACCAACAGAGTACTCAAACCTTTAGAGATATTCCTCATCTACAAAGTCTAACCAAAAGATGAAACCCGAACTTTCCAACCAGCAAATCTTACAATTTCTGACCGAAAAATATGGATCTGAACTGCAATGGGCTCCCATTGCCGAGGGAATGGAATCTCGAGTACTCACATTTGTTTGGGAGAACCAGCAATATATCCTGCGAGTGAATCCCAATCAGTCTGGATTTCAGAAAGATCGCTGGTGCTTTCAACAGTTTCATTCTGAAGAGTTGCCAATTCCTGAAATTGTTGAGATTGGCTCATTCTCACCCTACTATGCCTACAGTATTTCCCATCGACTTTCTGGTATCACACTTGAGGACAGTGCAAGTCCAACTCTCCAACAACTCACTCCGTACGTTAGTCAGGTTTGGAGGGTAATTAGCCAAGCGCCGCTGCCAAGCTCTGAAGGCTTTGGTCCTTTTGACGAGTACGGACACGCTACCTTCTCATCCTGGCAATCCTTTTTACAGTCAACAGTACATGGGAAAGATCAACAGTGGGACCATCTGTTTGCCAGTAATTTGCTAGATGCCACAGCACTTGAACCTGTGATGCAGAGCTATCTCCAACTGACTGAGCATTGTCCTGAAGAACGCAAGCTGGTGCACGGAGACTTTGGTTCTAATAATGTATTAATCAATGGTCAAAAGATTACTGGAGTATTGGACTGGGACTGTGCGCTCTATGGGGATCCACTTTTTGATGTAGCTGGGAGTTTTTTCTGGTCACCATGGCTCGACTGCATGCGAATTCAGTCAGAGTTCTTTCAGCAAACACTAAAGAACGAAACCAACTTTGCTGTGCGCCAGCAGTGCTATCAACTGCGTTGTGGACTTGAAGAAATCCATGAAAATGCTTTGGCAGGAAATCAAAAATTATTGAACTGGCTCCTCAACCGAACTATGTGGATTCATCAAGCAATTTAGAACTGAATTTTTAGCCGGGAGGTCTGCACAGACTCACTTACACTCCACCACAAGATGACTTGTTGCTTGCGTCACGAAGGAGTCTCCATGCGGGATGGTAAAAGCAGTGACTCGGTCTAGAATATCGTATCCTCCTGGACATACTGTCCCCGCCTCTTTATAGCATTCATGGTGTTCTAGTTGATCTGAAGCCAAGGTTAGCGTCCGACCCAAACCCGTACACTCCAGCGTATGGATTTCCCCACCACTTGGCCCTGTTTGCTTGGGACTTCCTTGGCAGCTGCAGAAGAACCACACAGCACCAATATTGATAAAAATTTTGAAGGGTTTCATTCGCTGTATTGCAAGACCATCAAGTTTTGAAGATGAATTTGATTTCTGCAAGGCATCCAAACTTGATACCCGAACGTTCACTATCACTTCAGCCAAACTCTTCCTGCTTTCGCCGTAGGTGCATCGCATAGGCTTTACAGCACATCCCCGTGAGATGCCCCGTAAAGTATCCAAGAAAAGCAATCGAGAACGCTATCGACATAGTCCGTTCATTAAACACTCCAGTAAAGGCCAGAATAGATCCAAGTGCGGCTGCTAATTCTCCTGCATCCTTTGCCACATGGGAAGTTTCCTCCCAAAAATCAACTGAGTTTTGAGGCCGGCGTGTGTAGACGACAAAGAAAGTGAAACCCCACACAACGATGATCGTGGGTAGGTCAATAAAACGCTCAAAGATCGGACGCTGCAAAATCACAGAGTCCTCTGTACAGTAAAATCCTCGCTCTGGAGAGTAGGCCTCTTCACAGACACCAGTCGGACTTTCAAACCGAAATGTGGACGATTGAAAGTCAAAGTGTGTTGCGACAAACACGATTATCAGAATTCCAAGAAATCGTAAGCGAATCCCCATTTTACTCCTCCAATGCAGTTTATCTCGCAGTTTATAGAACCTGAATGCGTTAATCCTAAGTACTTCCCTGCAACACCCCCAAGTTGACACGCTCTCCATACCATCGTTTTGAGATCATGACTCCGTTCCTCTTAGGGTTAAAATCTCTTTGATCAAGCAGTTCAAATACCTGATCTAGGAAGGCAATTGCATCCTCCAGTCCCACATCTTTTGGATGTGGCTCGCTCACCCACAGAGTGACCTCCCCCCGTCATCCTCCCCAAAATTTTTTCCCTGCCCTAAGCTTTGCGAACCAACCAACACTACTCAGGGAAAAATCATGAAAAATTTCGTCTCAAAAACAACAAAATCATTACTGATGACTCTTCTTGTTGTTCCGGCTCTATCAGCCTGTAAGAACATGCCTCCAATCGAACAAACCTCACCTCTACTAGGTGCTTATCTTCAGGGTTCTAACGTTTTGGAAGGTAATTTTCTCGAGAGCGATTCTTTTGAATTTAATCTTTCTCAAACATTTCAGCCACAAATCGAATTCATCGAGCAACTCGATTTTCAGTGGGTTGAAGAAGGGGTGCAATGGACGCAAACTACTGCGATAGATTTGTTCGACTTCGAAATTCCTGATGTGGACATTCCCGAACTTAGCGTCCCAAATGTAGCCCTTCCAACGATTAGTCTCCCAGAAGTCAGCCTTCCTGACGTAAGCCTGATTGGGTCGATCTTGCCAGTGACGGAGGCTGAAGAAGTGAAAGAATTACAAGATAACAAAAATGAATCCTTCCTAGCTAAAAAAAATCTGGTGAAAGCAAGCTTGATGGATGTTGATCTTTCTGCGGTTGATCTCTCTGGCAAAGACCTTTCTGGCGCAGACCTGCGAGGTTCAGATCTGAGCCACGCTGACCTCACAGGAGCTAACCTAACTGGAGCACAGCTTTGGCAGGCAAAGCTGAGAAAAGTAGCCTTGCGAGACACGGATCTATCTGGGATGGATTTCTCTGAAATGGATCTGAGTGGGGCAGATCTAAGGGGCGTCAACCTGAGTGGGGCCAATCTGTGGGGAACCAAACTATACCGCACAAATCTGAGTGGGGCCAATTTGAGTGGAGCCCGTCTCTCTAATGCAGATCTCTCTCAGTCAGAGCTCAGTGGAGCCAATCTTTCCAACGCTGAACTCTATAACACACAGTTAAGGAGAGCCAATCTCAGTGCAGCCAACCTCTCCGGAGCAGATCTACAAAAAGCCCAATTGACACATACCAATCTGCACAAGGCCAACCTGACAAGTGCCTGGCTAGCTGGTGCAAATCTAAAGGAGGCCAATCTCTCTGAAGCAAATCTCTTCCGAAGCACTCTGCATGGTGCAAACCTACAAGATGCAGATCTAAGCGCGGCAAACTTGATGGAAGCATCACTGATCAAGGCCAACCTGCAGGATGTGGATCTGCAGGACGCGGATCTGAATAAGACCATTCTGTTCAAAGCCTCTGTCAGCAAATCTGCTCTGATTGAAGCGCAACTGTGCCTCACCAGCCTACCCGACTACACAATGCATAACCGAGATTGTGAGCAAACGCGATCAATCTAAGCTCTGATTTCTCTGTTTTCTTCCAAATGGCTTGACTTCATGGATCAGCAAAGGATGTTTCATCTGGGATTCCTATTAAGTTCAAGCATCTGGTCACTTTGCTTTTCAACTTTATACCCCTAAAAAAACATCATGGTTCACCGAGCTTTGTTTCAGTCCCTGGTGCTGGGATTTTTTCTTTTTTCTGTACAAAACATTTTAGCAAACGATTCGAAAGAAGCACGTACCCAGGCAGCTGAGAGATACCTGGCAGTAGTACCGATTTCCCAACTGCTTGATGACACTTTCAGAGAGATGAGCAAATCCTTGCCAAAAGCTATCCGTGAGGGATTCGTAGCACAAATGCGGATTGTCGTCAGAGCAGATGTTCTTGAAGCAGCCACTCGAGCATCACTGGTCAGACATTTCACCGTTGGTGAATTAAACGCAATGGCTGAATTCTACAGTTCTCCTCATGGAGCCAGTGCCATGCGAAAATTCGGAGCCTACATGGCTGACGTGATGCCCGCTGTTCAGGAAGAGATGATTTTGAGACTGGATCACATGGAACGCCAGGTAGAATAGTTTTTGCCAGCTTCATTCATAGCGAATTTAGGATTTCCTAGGTAGGTTCAGTGTTTGTAATTACCAGATGAACTCGAAAGGCAGCTAAAATCGCAAGCGTGACATGAACACTTCTATTCAAGCCAATCCTTTTACTGCCTCAGTCTGGTGCCAGCTTCTTCCTCTCCTCCTATCTATCAGCGGACCACTCGTCCTCTACCTATTCACGATACCCCGTACCGTGGTGCTGGAAGACGATGGACTTTTTCTGATGGTTGCCAAGCATTTTGGGATCGCCCATCCTCCAGGTTATCCCCTCTTCACTGGCATCGCTCACCTATTTATGCAGTTTCCCTTTGGTACGGATGCCTTTCGAGGACACCTTGCCAGCGCGTTTCTGGGGGCTCTTGCCTGTGGAGTGCTGTTTGGCTGTGCTCGACTACTTGGGTCGTCTGTGTGGGCAGCTTTGGCTGGAGCCTGGGCATTTGGAGCATCTGAGCACTTCTGGTCACA
>JAQWOT010000071.1 GCA_029245725.1 SAR324 cluster bacterium
CAAAGCTATTGTTACTTGATGAACCGCCAGAGGGAATTCAACCCTCCATTATTCAAGACATAGGTCGAGTCATTCAAACGCTGCGGGAACAGGGAGAAATGGCAATATTGTTGGTTGAACAATACTTTGATTTTGCTCGTGAGTTAGCCGATGAATATGTAGTCATGGGTCGAGGAGAAGTTGTTCTTGCCGGCAGTGAAAAGGAGGTTCAACCTCATGAAGTTCGGCGCTGGCTGACTGTCTAAATTACTGACTTAAATGTGAGTTAGTGGAAATCCTCTATTCTTCAAAGCAAACATTCAGTTCTGGCAACCATAATTAGAGTTTGCCTTCGAGCATAAATTAGCTATCTTGCCTGTCGTTTTTGAAAACGCTGCTTCGACAACGTCATGGCCAATATTCTTCAAAATTTGGCTTTTTGAACCGTCCACATCATCTACCGGTAATTCGCAGAAATCACTAAGATTTCGAATCTGCTATCAAATAATGGGTTGCCATGAACCTAACTCCCCGAGAATTAGAAAAACTTACTATCTTCACTGCAGGTGAACTGGCTCGCAAGCGTCGCACTCGCGGACTCAAGCTCAATCACCCTGAGGCTGTGGCCTTGATCACTTCCGAGCTGCTCGAAGCGATTAGGGATGGACGTTCCGTGACAGATGTCATGGCTTTCGGTCGTACAATCCTTAAAGCCGAGGAAGTCATGGAAGGTGTTCCAGAAATGATTCCAGAAATTCAGGTCGAAGGAACTTTTCCAGATGGGACTAAGCTGGTTACCGTCCACGACCCGATCCAATAACTAAATCCAACCATCCAAGCGGAGGATGATCATGATCCCTGGAGAATACCAACTATCGAAGTCTCCAATCGAAATCAATGCAGGTCGCCGAACAAGTACTGTTCGTGTTGAGAATACAGGAGACCGTCCAATCCAGGTTGGTTCGCACTGCCATTTCTTCGAATGTAACGCTTCTTTACGCTTCACACGGGAAGAAGCCTACGGGATGCGACTCAATATACCGGCAGGGACTGCTGTCCGCTTTGAGCCGGGAGATACCCGTGAAGTTGAACTTGTGGAACTGGGAGGAAATCGAGAAGTCCTCGGTCTTAATCAGTTGGTGGAGGGAATTCTGGACACGACAGAAGTCCGCCAGGCCGCTCTTCAACGATCTACCAACTTCGTACGCTGAGGGAGAAACATCATGCGCATGGAAAGACATCACTACGCTGAACACTTCGGTCCCACCGTTGGGGATAAGATTCGACTAGGTGACACCGAATTGTTTGCAGAAATTGAGAAAGACCACACTGTTTACGGTGATGAAGCCATTTTTGGAGGTGGCAAAGTGCTGCGAGATGGGATGGGTCAGTCTCCTACAGCTACCAGAGGCCAGGGTACTCCTGACGTTGTGATCACGAACGTAGTCATTGTAGATTACACTGGCATCATCAAGGCAGATGTTTCGATTCGAGATGGACGCATTACAGGTATCGGTAAGTCTGGAAACCCAGGCATCATGGATGGTGTCACGCCTGGAATGGAAGTCGGAGTTTCGACAGAGATCATCGCTGGGGAGGGAATGATCCTAACTGCTGGAGCAATTGATGCCCATGTTCACTTCATCTCACCCAACCAGATTCCAGAGGCCTTCTATTCGGGAATCACTACTCTGATAGGAGGGGGAACCGGACCGGCTACAGGTACCAAAGCTACGACTTGTACTCCAGGAGCTTGGAACATCCGTAAGATGTATGAAGCTATCGAAAGCTTTCCGCTGAATTTTGGTTTTCTTGGGAAAGGGAACTCCTCGAGTCCAGCTGGACTGAGAGAGCAGCTGGATGCTGGGGCTTTAGGATTAAAATTACACGAGGATTGGGGGACCACCCCAGCCGCAATTGACCAATGTCTGAGTGTCGCTGAAGAATACGATGTGCAAGTTGCAATTCATACTGACACTCTCAATGAATGTGGTTTTGTCGAGGACACCATCACTGCTTTCAAGGATCGAACAATCCACACCTATCACACTGAGGGCGCTGGGGGAGGCCACGCTCCCGACATCATGAAGTTGTGTGGTGAAGCAAACGTTCTCCCCTCTTCTACAAACCCAACGATGCCCTATACTGTCAACACAATGGCTGAGCACCTCGACATGTTGATGGTCTGTCACCATCTTTCTCCCTCGATTCCCGAAGACGTTGCCTTCGCTGAATCAAGAATCCGAGCTGAGACTATTGCTGCCGAAGACATTCTCCATGATCTTGGAGCCTTCAGCATTCTTTCTTCTGATTCTCAGGCAATGGGCCGCATCGGGGAGGTCATCTGCAGGACCTGGCAAACCGCCAGCAAGATGAAGCAGCAGCGAGGAGCCCTACCCGATGACAAAAGTGCCAACGACAACTTACGTATCCGCCGTTACGTTGCGAAATACACTATCAACCCAGCGCTGACTCATGGTGTTTCTCATGAGATCGGTTCTGTAGAAGTCAGCAAAATGGCCGATCTGGTACTTTGGAACCCTGCATTCTTTGGGATCAAGCCCTCACTGATTATGAAAGGTGGTTTCATTGCTGGTGCGCTGATGGGAGATGGGAACGCCTCAATCCCCACCCCAGAACCAAATTTCTATCGAGGGATGTTTGGATCTTACGGACAAGCTACCAACGCGACCAGCGTTCATTTCACTTCAAAAGCAGGTCTGAACAGCGGAGCCTTGCAGGGCCTCAACCGTCGTTGTGTTGCTGTAAGTGGTTGTCGTAACTTACGGAAGCAGGATCTGCCACTGAATAGTTACTTACCAAAAATGGAAATCAATCCTGAGACTTACGAGGTGCGTGCCGATGGGCAGCATCTTCATTGCGAGCCCGCAAAAGTGTTACCGTTGGCTCAGCGTTATTTTCTGTTCTAACACCCCTGGGAGATCACATGATTATCGTTGAAGAAGTCCAGCCTGCTGGTTTGGGGGCTGTAATGCAAGATTGGGAAATCGACACTCTCACTCTTCCCTGGGAGGAGCGCTGTCGCAGTCATGGAAGACGCAAGACCGACCGAGGTCGGGAGTTTGCCTTAGCCCTGCCCTCAGGAAGCATCCTCCGACAAGGAGACCAGCTTCTACTATCTTCAGAACGCTGCCAAGTTCAGGTTCAGGAAGCTCCAGAGTCAGTCTTGGTTTTACGTCCGCTAAGTCCTCCAGAGTGGGCTTGGCTCGCCTACCAAATTGGTAATCGTCACTTGTCACTGATGATCACGGATTTCGAACTGATCTGCCCCCATGAACCTGCTGCAGAGCATCTCTTTCAGCAACTTGGAATCAACTACGAAGTCAGTGAACGCCCCTTCACCCCAGCCATCCCACAGAGTGGACACACCCACTGAGAATGCCGGACTGGAGCAGTGGCTGAGTGTACTGCATCTGAGTGATAGCGCTTTGCCCATTGGGGCCTTCGCTTACT
>JAQWOT010000072.1 GCA_029245725.1 SAR324 cluster bacterium
ATTGGTCTACTAGGTTGAACCCAATACAATTATAGCGAAGTCTCCTCAAAACTAGCTGCCTAGATTCTTCCAATAGTAAACCCAACTCTGGCATTTGGCTGCGCCTTCTATCGACGATTCCTATTCCTACCCAATAATAACTCTTTTCCAGTGGTCGACAGTCCAACACAAGCTCTCGACATTGATAGACTATCGAACTTCTAAACAGTTTTGCTTTCCGATTCGCTTCATCAAGAGTCATGTATTTACTACGATCAATAATGTCGGGTGAAATTGTATCTGACATAAAAGCTCACTTGGACTAAGAGGTGGGGAAATAAACAGGACTTTACTTTCTTTGCAGGGGGTTCAAGCAGTTTGGATTGAACTTCAGTAGGTAACAGTTTTGGGATTTTTAAGAATTTCAGGCAGGTTGATGTTGGTTTGAAGATGCTTAGGTTGGTTTTGGAAGATCAGAAATATCCACAGAGGACAGAGCTTCTTGCAATAGTTCCCGGCGCTTCTGTTCTGGGTCGTATAGGTCACTGACCATCGCTTCCATCAATACCCGATAATAATGCCGGTCTACAAAGGTGCGTCCATGCTGGATTTCTTCAAAACGGTGGCGCTGGTATGCTCTGGAATGGGGGAGTTCAAGATATTTGGACGGGTCCAATTTCTTTCGCACAGGAGTTTCTTTTGAAAGTGACAATAGTTTGCTGACTACTTTCAAGGGAAATACCCCTTCAGCAAAGCTACTTGGAACAACCTTGTAAGGGTCAGTTTCACTACAGTGATGACTGCATTGGGAAGAAATTAGGGGACGAAGGTAGTATTTGAGGCCGTTTTACCTAGATGAAAGTTATGTCTACATCCTCAAAAAGAAATCAGCAAGGCATGGCTATTCTGATAGAGTTGAGCTTGTTCACCTTTTTCAGTGGGTAGAACTACTGGGCGGATGGCTCTACATTGTCTTGAACTAGCAAGAAAACTCTCACCTACTACACAGGCTTAATAAACCTTTAAATTTAACCATGTTTCTAATAGCTCCATAAAACATCAACTGTCTGGGATTTACCTTTCTAACTCCCAATTACCGACATCTTGTTATCAAATATCAACATTGGATGTGAGGGTATAGCTACGCCTACATTCTAATATTGAAACCAGCACGAACAAGCGTGCCCAAATCACTTGCCTGCTTTAAGAGTTCCTGAAATTCAGACTTCATTGATATCTCATCCATGTATTTTCCAGCACTCGCCATGGAGTCAAAGTGATAAATTGCCCCAACTCGATCCATTCGAGACGCAATGACTGGAACAGCAGCTGACAACGTGTGGGGTGGTGATATTTTCGCAATTTCTTTCATTATATCAATAGCTTGTGTTAGTTTACTCCTTGACATTTGGTAAGTGCGCACAACATGCACCGGAGCAGACAAATCTATAGTCTCATATAAATCCCTCATCACAAAAGGCCCGACACCTTTTCCAGCTGGGTCATCCCATCTTTGCTTAGTAATTTCTTTAAACAGTGGATCATGCATCGCTGCTTCATACGCACAAAATGCCGTTTCAAAATCTTCAAACTTAGCAC
>JAQWOT010000073.1 GCA_029245725.1 SAR324 cluster bacterium
CCATGTCAATGGAAAGGCTGTCCGCTCCTGTGGAGAAACCCTTGAAGAAGTAGCCGGGAAAAACATCATTACAATCGAGGGACTCTCTGAAGATAATCAACATCCTGTTCAGCGTGCTTGGGCAGAGATTGATGTTCCTCAATGTGGCTATTGTCAACCAGGATTTATCATGGCGACAGCAGCTTTTATTAAGATGATGCCAGAGCCCGAGGATCAAATGATTGACCGCCTCCTAACAAATATATGCCGCTGTGGAACCTACAACCAAGTACGGGCTGCCATTCACCGAGCTGCTGAAATTCAAAAGGAGGAAGCATGAAAATTGTTGCACTGAATCGGCGAGATTTTTTAAGAAGCTCAGCACTAGTTACAGGTGGACTTTTATTGGGATTCGAGGCATCTGCTGCCGCTGAAGTCCAAAGTGTTTCTTCCCAGTTAGGACCCTTCCTTCAAATGACTAATCAAGGAAAAATTCGATTGGGGGTCCCCGTGGTGGAGATGGGGCAGGGGATCTATACTTCCCTAGCCATGAGTGTAGTTGAAGAACTGGAGATGACTTTGGACCAAGTTGAGGATATCCAGACAATTTTTCATCCGGCCTTCAAGAACCCTATCGTGTCTTACATGACCAGCAATAAGTTGCAGTTGCAGATGACTGGGGGCAGCACGTCTCTTATGGGGTGGGGCAAATATTACCAAAATATCGGTGCCACTGCCCGAGAAATGATAGTTTCTGCAGCAGCAAATGAATGGGATGTCTCACCAAATAATCTCACAGTAGATGGTGAGTATGTAATTAATACGATTACAGATAAAAAACTTAGTTACGGTAAACTTGTTGAGAAAGCTACAAAATTAAAGATTCCTGAGAATCCCAAAATCAAGGAATCGATTGAATTTAAAACTATTGGCAAGCCAATTAAGAGGTGGGATACATCATCCAAAATCAGTGGGAAAGCGGTATTTGGTGCTGATATTCAATTACCTGAAATGCTTTATGGAACCATTAAAAACACACCCATTCTTGGAAGCAAAATTATTGGGATTGATGAATCCAAAGCTAAATCGATTGATGGCTACATCACTTCCATACCACTTGAAGACATGGTTATTGTAGTAGCAAGTTCAACTTGGTCAGCAATGCAAAGCGCTTCAAAAATAATTATTAACACTGAGGGGGGAAATGTAGATCTCAACAATGAATCAATAAAAATGCGATTGCACGAAGACTCAAGGCAAGAGGGGGTCCAAGCTGGAAATAAGGTGGGCAACGTTGAAAAGGGATTTTCTACATCTTTAACCATTGTTGAACGTGAGTACGAACTTTCCATTCAAGCCCATGCGGCAATGGAACCGTTAACCGCTTCCGCAAATGTTACAAAGGATCAATGCGAATTTTGGGGGCCAGTTCAGGTGCAAGACATACCTGTAATGGTTGCATCACAAGTGACCGGTCTTACTCCAGATAAAATCAAAATAAATACAACTTTTTTAGGCGGTGGTTTTGGTAGAAAAACAGAAGCAGATTTTGTTGTACCACCGATTGTAGCATCCAAGGTTTTGGGTAAACCTGTTCAAATCACTTGGAGCAGAGAGGAAGATTTGTGGGGTGGATTTTATAGACCACCATCACTAGTTAAATTGAAAGCAGGACTTGATACAAAAGGGTTACCAACTTCTTTTGAGGCCAAATTAGTATCACCGTCATCGTCCCTTCATATTGCGCAAGCTCTAGGATCTTTCTTCCCACCATGGATTTATGAAAATGGTTACGATCTTTTCATCGTAGAGGGTATGCCTCAGCAACCTCTTGATGATATTGAAAATCAATATTTAATTCCAAATATTGATGTCAAGTACGTGCCCTCAGATATTGATATGAAATGGGGATTTTGGAGAAGTGTTGGGGCTGCAGGGAACAAATTTGCAATAGAGAGCTTTATAGATGAGATAGCTCAAATTAGTGAGGCAGATCCATTAGAGCTTAGGACAAAATTGTTAAAACATAACAAACGTTCTTTGAACGTTTTAGAGAAAGCAAAACTGCAAAGCAATTGGGGCAAACCACAGAAAGGCCATTTCCAAGGTTTTGCTTATGCGGATTCACTAAACTGTATACAGGCACAGGTTGCAGAAATTTCAATCAATCAAAGAGGTCAAATTGACATTCACAAAATCACTTGTGTCTTAGACTGTGGACCCACCCATAATCCTCACTTAGTGCATCAACAAGTTGAAGGATCTATAATCTTTGGACTCAATGCTGTAATTCTTGGAGAAATTAACATTCAAAATGGACAGATTGTTGAGAGTAATTATGATGATTATAAAATGCTAAGATTGAAGGACACCCCCCCAATTGACATACATCTAGTTGCAAGTAGCGCCAAACAAGGGAGAATTGGAGAAATTGGTACGCCAGTTATTGGCCCTGCAGTAGCCAACGCTGTGTTCGCTGCAACAGGCAAACGTGTGAGGAGACTCCCAATTCGAAAGGA
>JAQWOT010000074.1 GCA_029245725.1 SAR324 cluster bacterium
ACTGGTTCTCTTCCGGCAGGCGTTGCGTTCGTTAGTTGGCCAGTTTCTGTTCGAAAGATTTCTACTCGCACTCTTTACCCTTCTCTTAGTTTCGATTGTTATTTTTGACCTGATGGAGGTGGTTCCTGGCGACTGTGCTACTCGCATGATTGCCTGTAAGAACACCCAAGGAACAGTCATTACAGATGCAGATATTAAAGCAGAACGTAAGTTGCGCGGACTTGACGGTGCCGTTTACGAACGCTGGGGAGAGTGGATCTATGGACTGGTCACCGAGGGAGATCTGGGATTTTCATGTGAAAAAAGAGCACCGGTACAACAAGTTATAGGGGATCGCTTCCTCATTTCTTTAGCTGTCTGTGGACTGGGATTGCTGTTTGCCTACTCCTTGGCGCTGCCACTGGGGGTGATTTCTGCGATCATCATGACCCAACCCTCGGTTGATCATGATCCCCATCACTCAGCAGGGGAAAAATTTGGTAGAAGTCTCGGATTAGACACTTCAAAGATTTTTGAGGCACTGCTCCGCATTGTTTCCTACCTTGGCTTGGTGTTACCCAATTTTTTGATAGCTCTGGGAATCATCGTCTTCTATATCCAACTGGACCTTGATGCGCCAATTGGCCTTTTTTCCGAAGAATTCAGAGACCAAGCTTGGTGGCTTGAAGATGGATTCAATACTGCCAAGTTTGGAGACTTTTTGTGGCATTTTTGGTTACCGGTGTTCACCTTGGGATGGTCCGCAACAGCACTACAATTACAGACCGTTCGTGCCTTAACCATTGATGAGGCAAATAAGCTCTATGTTACAGCTGCACGAGCGAGAGGCTTAGCAGGAGTGAGCCTTTGGATGCGTTATCCAGTTTGACACTCCATTGGCCCTCTGGTCAACTCAGTTGGATTTGACTTCAACAGAATCTTCAACGATTTACCCATTGTCGCTTCAATCATACTTTTGACAGATGCTGGGCAACTATTGCTGACAGCTCTGGCTTTCACGAATGATCAGGAATTAGCCTCATCTATTCTCTTTCTGATTACACTCACAATTGTCGTGGTAAATTTCTTGAGTGATGTTCTGCTAGCTCTCTTCGATCCAAGAATTCAACGTAGTGTTTTGAAGGGAGGGTGATGCGAGCAGAGAGTTATTACACTGCTGGTCAATTTGCTCTGATTCGGGCTTGATTTTTCAGGAAGCCCATCTCCTGCACAGCTGGAATTCTCCTGACCTTACTGATCCTGACTAGCCTTTTTGCCTCTTTTCTTTCTCCTCATGAACCAAATTCGGCGGGCGCTAATCGGCAGTATATCAATGGTCCCCCACAAATGCCCAAGTTTCGGAATCAGGATGGTAGTTGATCCAAACCCTATCTGTGCACATTTGAACAGCAACTTGATCGAAAGACCTTTCGAAGAGTTCAGGTAGAAAATTGTGAGAAAAAGCGATACCTAACCTGGTTCCCTCGGACTTGGAAGTATCAGCTGATTAACCTGAATTTGGGATTCACAGAGTTTACCTTAACCTCCGACCTTCATCTCTTTGGCATAGAGACTGGTCAAATCCATCTTTTTGGTACTGAGAAAGCTGGTAAAGATATTTTTGGCAGAACTTTTCATGCAATCTGGGTTTCACTTTTCATTGGCTTCCTTGCATTAACTATCAAGCTCACGACCTCATTACTAGTTGGGGGAATCTCTGGGTATTTTGGTGGTCACATTGATGCTGTACTCCAAACCTTTACCGAAGCTGTTCGAGTCATTCCTCCCATCCCTATTTATTTGGCCTTGGCTGTAGCGATGCCAGATGAGTGGAGTTCTGAAACTCGCTATTTTGCTATTGCCTTCATCATTGGAGCATTTGATTTCCCTACCTTAGCGCGAAGACTACGAACTCATCTGCTAGCAGAGCGCAACCAGGAATATATTATTGTAGTAAAACTCTCTGGTTCCAGTTCCAGTCGAATCATCAGGAGGCATCTGATACCTAGCTTCCTTAGCTATATCATCG
>JAQWOT010000075.1 GCA_029245725.1 SAR324 cluster bacterium
TTAGAAATAATCTTAAATCAGAAAAATAATGGTATTTAGATTTAATACCACCAGTTTTCTTTAATCTAATGTAAAATACATCATTTGCATTTACATCTACATTTCCATCTGTTTTTACTAATTGTTGAGTATTACCTACAGTATTATTAGCTACTGTTGTTTTAGACATTATATTTACTATAGGGATATCAATATCAGATGTGGCTGACCATCCTGCATGATCTGCTGACGCTGTAAATATGTGTAGGGTTACAGTATTATTTGATTCATAATAATTATTGTGTAGGACTTGAAATCCCATAACAGTACAATCAAAAGGAACTATTAAACCTCTAACTGCAAATTCTTGGGCCATTGTTGCAACACCTGTAATGTCTCCATAATTAGTAGTCCACATACCCCCCGAGAATCTAAATAGTTTACCACGTCAAAATTACCATCAGCTGCCACACCTACACTTGCCACCTTCTCCTGAAGGGAGACGAATGGGATATGGGTCCAATTCACAGTAATCCCTGTCAGGCTTTCGAACTCTTCATCGCGTAACTCGTAGGCTTTGAACTGTGGAGTAACAACTGAAAGAATATTTAAAGAAGTGCCAGCGTAAGGTTTTCCAGATTTAAGACCATAAGGAAGAATATTTTCAGCCGCCAACACGTTTGCAGCCATCAAGGAGCCACACAGAAGGGCACAAAAGGTTTTCCACATTTTCACCTCCACAAATGTTTGAGAACAAATAAATGATGAATGCGTATGCAAACATGTTCTAAGTGCCAACCTATGTGTTGAAGGTCAAGCGATTTTTTCTATACTTGATTTTTGGGTTAATTAGGATTTAATTCGTAAAACATAAATTTGCATAGCTATGCAAGCAATCTCAATCAAAGTGTAGAGAATTACAATGATTCAGTACCTGAAAGAGGGGAGAAGTGCAGCAGATGCGAAAGCTGATCAATCAAAAGTTCGCCAGACTGTGGAGAAAATCCTTGCAGAGATAGAGTTGCGTGGGGACGCTGCGGTTCAAGAACTGGCTCAGAAATTTGATAAATGGGAGCGACCCAACTTCCGCTTGAGTCCAGACGAAATTGATGCGGCCGTGAGGGAAGTCCCAGAATCAACCTTAGATGATATTCGCTTTGCCCAGACACAGATTCGTAATTTTGCCCAGACACAGCGTTCAGCTTTACAAGATGTAGAAGTAGAAACGCTCCCAGGCATTGTTCTTGGCCATAAAAACATCCCAGTGAACAGTGTTGGCTGTTATGTGCCAGGTGGAAAATACCCAATGGTGGCCTCGGCACATATGAGCGTAGTTACTGCAAAAGTTGCTGGAGTTCCAAGAATTATTGCTTGTGCACCACCTTTTGAGGGTCGACCACATCCAGCAATCATTGCTGCAATGCACCTAGGTGGAGCTAATGAAATTTATTGTCTTGGAGGGGTACAGGCTGTTGGATCCATGGCTTTGGGAACAGAATCCATTCAAGCTGTCGATATGTTAGTAGGGCCTGGAAATGCCTTTGTGGCAGAAGCGAAGAGGCAACTTTATGGTAGAGTCGGTATCGATCTTTTCGCTGGTCCCACAGAAACCCTGATCATTGCAGATGAAAGTTGTGATGGAGAGCTTTGTGCTGCGGACCTGCTTGGACAAGCGGAGCACGGTCTGAATTCTCCAGCGATCTTGCTTACAAATTCTGAGAAACTAGCCAGAGAGACCATGGAAGAAGTTGAACGACAACTAAAGATTCTTCCAACTGGTGAAATTGCCGATCAAGCTTGGCGGGATTTTGGACAAGTCATTGTCTGTGAGAGTTACGATGAAATGGTCACCAAAGCCGATGAAATTGCATCCGAACACGTGCAAGTGATGACGAAGGATCCAAATTTTTTCTTGGAAAGAATGACCAACTATGGAGCTCTTTTCCTCGGAAAAGAAACCAATGTCGCCTATGGAGATAAAGTCATCGGAACCAACCACACGCTCCCAACAAACAAGGCAGCACGTTACACTGGAGGTTTGTGGGTTGGTAAATTCCTCAAGACCTGTACCTACCAGTGGGTGAAGACTCCGGAAGCAAGCACTCTGATTGGCGAATACTGCTCAAGGCTTTGTGCCTTAGAAAACTTTGCAGGCCATAAGGAACAAGCAGATATTCGAGTTCGGCGCTACAAGCAGTGAAACCAATTATATGGGTGATCTGTGGCTGAACGAAAAGTGAACGCGACCTCCACACAAGTTGCAAAATTAGCTGGAGTCTCTCAGTCTGCTGTTTCAAGAGCATTCACTCCTGGTGCAAGCATCGCCGAGAGTACCAGAAGAAAAGTCCTTCAGGCTGCCAGAAAACTCGGCTATCAACCAAATGCGATCGCACGAAGTCTGAGTACTAAGCGTTCCAAGATGATTGGGATCGTAATCGCCAATGTGACTACTAATCCCTTCTATCCTGAAGTGTTGGATGCCCTTAGTCGCCAATTCCAACAAAGAGGGCAACGAGTCATGCTCTTTGTCGTCACACGTGACCAAAACTTGGACGATATCCTTCCCCAGCTTCTTGAATATCGTGTTGATGGAATTCTACTCACCGCGGCAACCCTCAGCTCCGCCATGGCTCATGAATGCGCACGCATGGGTGTTCCAGTAACGTTGTTCAATCGCTCTGTTCCCGATGCCCATGCAAGCTCTTTTTGCTGTGACAATATTGAAGGGGGCCGAATGGCTGCAAGGCTTTTCATGAAATCTGGACATCATCAATTCGCCTTTGTAGCTGGAAGTCATGACACATCCACAAGTCTAGAGCGGGAGAGAGGATTCAGAGAAGAATTAAAACAACATGGCTTGGAACCTTTTATCGAGATGGGAAAATTCAGCTATCAAGGAGCATTTGAGGCAGCTAGAAGACTAATGCAACTCCCAAAATCACCAGACGCAGTTTTTTGCGCTAATGACATCATGGCAATCGGTGTTTTGGATGCACTTCGCCATGCTGAGCAGAAAAAAGTGCCTGAAGATGTATCCGTAATTGGTTTTGATGATATTCCTATGGCCGCCTGGCCCAGTTACAATCTAACTACGATCAGGCAACCCATTGAAAGAATGATCGATTCTGCAGTGAATGACCTTCTTGATCGGATCAACCATGACACCATGTACCCGAAGCAAGAGTTAGTTCCTGGAGATTTAGTTGTTCGTTCTTCAGCAAAATTACCCTCTGGGCTTTCATCAGGTTGGGTAATTTCAACCTCTGGAAACAGGTCCGAAAACAGAAATGTCTGAGCAATCACCAATGAAACTCATTGACGCCCATCATCATCTTTGGGAACCACAAACGTTGCCCTATACCTGGCTTCGTCAAATCGGGAAACCAAAGCCTTTTGGGGACCCAACAGCGATTCAAAGAAATTATCTTCCGAAAGATTACCTTCAGGATTTCACAGAGGCAAAAGACTTTGAGTTGGTTGGGACTGTTCATGTTCAAGCAGATAGCGCCCTACCAGAACCTGTGACAGAGACGAATTGGCTGGATCAACTGAATTCGTCTATTCCCTCGGGAATAGTAGGTTTTGCAGACCTTTCCAAAGACAATTTACGTGAAATCCTTGGGCAACATTGTAATTCAAGAAAATTTCGCGGTGTTCGGCAGATTACTGGGAGGCTTGATAACCGAACTGATCTTTCCTTCACTTCAGAGGATCTCCTCAAAAAAGCCTCCTGGAGAAAAGGATTCAGTTTATTGAAAGAATTCGATCTCAGCTTTGATTTACAACTTTATCCTGAACAAATGCGAGAGGCCGCTGAATTTCTTCGGGAACACCCCCAAACACCAGTGGTCATTGATCATGCTGGTTCCCCATATGATCAGACTGAAGCTGGCCTTAAAGAGTGGGCAACTGGTATCAAAATGCTTTCCCAACTCGACAATACACATGTCAAGATTTCAGGCTTTGGAATGTATAATCGGGATTGGAACTATCAAAATACTGAAAGAATTTTCCAAAAGCTTTATGAGACTTTTGGGGCAAAACGGATGATGTGGGGCAGCAATTTTCCTGTAGATCGCTTGATGCAGAGCTACGGTCACTGTACCTCTCAACTCCAACAATGGCTTAGAGATTTGGAGATAGAAGAACAGGAAGATATCTGTTGGAGAACAGCAGCAGGGTTCTATCGATTAGAGATCGGTACTGCCAATGGCTAACTTGGAATTGAAAAACATATGGAAACGTTGGGGAGATTTTGTAGCTGTCAAAAACTTTCAATTAGAAATCGCTGATAGAGAATTCCTTGTTCTACTAGGGCCCTCTGGTTGTGGGAAAACGACAACCATGAGAATGATCGCTGGTCTCGAAGATCCTACACAAGGGGAAATCTATATCGGTGGCCGAATGGTCAATGACCTGGAACCCAAAGATCGTGATGTTTCCATGGTCTTTCAGAACTACGGCTTGTATCCAAACCTGAATGTATACGATAACATCTGCTTTCCTCTCAAGGTAAGGAAGGTTCACACCGCAGAGCAGGATCAACGTGTCCGTAAAGCGGCCGGAATGGTCGAATTACTCGATTTACTGGATCGGCGGCCAGCAGAACTATCCGGTGGTCAACGACAACGAGTGGCTCTGGCTCGCGCAATAGTTCGTGAACCCAACGTTTTTCTGATGGACGAACCTCTCTCTAACCTCGATGCTAAACTGAGAATTTCCACAAGAGCTCAGATTAAGAATCTTCAATATGAATTACAGGTCACTACGGTTTATGTAACTCATGACCAAACAGAAGCGATGACCTTGGCTGATCGAGTTGTTGTGATGAACCATGGAGAAATTCAGCAGGTAGGCTCCCCGCTGGAAATCTATGACCGACCCCAAAATACCTTTGTTGCAGGATTTATTGGAAGCCCACCGATGAATCTGATTGAGGGGAAAATCGAAGAGGGTTTGTTTGTTTGCTCAAAGAATTCAGGTTTCAAATTATCGGGTCCAGAAGGCTCGATAACACTTGGTTTTCGTGCAGAGGATGCCGAAATCGTATCGGAAGGTGGTCAATTGAAGGGACTCGTCTACGCAATGGAATTGCTGGGCGATGCAACGCTGATTACCTTGCGAATCGGTGGCAGCTTGGTGTGTGTCAAGATGCCGAAAGATTTTCGAGCCACGATGGCACAGGAACTGGCTGTCTTTTTAAAACCAGCTGCCTGCCATCTTTTTGAAACGGATTCAGGACGCCGTCTGGAACATTCCTGAATCTGACACTTTGATTCCGAAAAGAGGAACTATGATGAAAAAATTCCTGACGATCGCAGTCACACTGACAGCCTTCGTAGCTGCTCCAATGCTTGGTTTTGCTGCCTGTGATTTTAAGCCTTCGAGTAAGGTCAGTCTTCTTGCCAACAGTTTTGCTGCCTGGAAGGCAGTCTCTGATGCAATGAGCGAATGTGGAAATTTCGAAGCAGAATTAGATGCAGAGTTTCGCAAAAAACAGCCTGACGCATTTGCAGCCAATCCATCACTTTACCAACTTGGTGGGGTTTCCAATGGAACGATTCAACCTCTACTGTCTGCTGGCACCATTCGCCCACTGGATGATCTTGTTGCCAAGTATGGTAAAGATCTCCAACCCAATCAGCTGATTCGCATCAATGGACAAATCATGGCGATCGCTATGATGGTGAATAATCAGCACCTGATGTACCGGGAGGATATCTTCAAATCTTTGGGGTTGGCGGTTCCAACTACTTACTATGAGTTGCTCACAGCAGCGGACAAAGTAGCAGCTTCAGGACAAGTTCAATATGCTTTGGGTGGAACCTACAAAGCCGGATGGAACTTAGCTGAAGAGTTCGTGAATATGTACATGGGTATGGGAGGTGATTTTTTTGAAGGATCCAAACCCTCTGTTAACAATGCCATGGGTATCCGAACGCTTGAAATGATGCGTAATCTAACCCACTACATGGATCCAGAATATTTGGTTGCCGATTCGACCTATGTTCAGCAGCAGTTTCAACAAGGCAAAATTGCAATGGCTGTTTTATGGGCTACGAGAGCCGCAGCAATGAATGATGCCAAGGAAAGCCAGGTTGTCGGCAAAGTAAAAATGGCTGCTGCACCATCTCCAGTATCTGGTGCATTGCCTGCCTCGACCCTTTGGTGGGATGGTGTTGTACTTGCGAAAAACATGACAGACCAACAAGCAGATGAAGCCTTTCAGCTGTTGATGGAGGGAATCGATCGCGAAATGGTCACAAATAACAACGATGCTGCTGTCTGGTTGATCAATGGCTATACACCTGGACCAATGGCAATGGGAGCCGCTGAAACAGCTGAAAACGGTGCCTTACCTTACCCAAATGGAGTTGAAATGGGTTTGATGCACACTGCTCTTGGAAATAACGTTGCAGATTTCCTCACGGGCAAAGAGACAGCAGAGCAAACGCTGATGGACATCGAAGCGGAATATACAACCGCGGCCAAAGAAAAGGGATTGCTCTAAGCAGGGCTATCTCTAGATGAAAAATCGCACATTTTTGGCCTTCGTTGGTCCATCGCTCTTTCTAATGCTCCTGTTCATTGCGGGACCGTTGCTGAGCGTTGTTTGGCAAAGCGTACATGTCACTCGTGCCGTGTATGAGGAGGTAGAGACGGAAGTGTGCACTCCGGGTTTCCTGACACAAAAATGTACGATGGAAATCCGGACTCAACCTCAATTAGATGAAAATGGTCAGCAGATTACCGAAACCATCTTTGTGGGCTTCGAGAGCTACAAAAATTTGCTGCAACCCGAAGTTGCCCTAGAGAGCTTTAAGCAGGGAAGTTGGGCAAAACTATCGAACATTGACTTTTACAAGGCTCTTCGATTCACCCTCACTTTCACTCTGATTACTCTCCCGCTTGTCCTGGGCATGGGGCTTCTCGTCGCCTTAACTGTTAACCAAGCATTACAGTCACTACGTGGCCCCATCATCTTTATATCATTGCTACCATTTGTGATAACACCAGTGATTGGGGCTCTCTCGATCAGATGGCTCTTTGTCGGAGATGGTATTCTTACAGCCCTCCTTGAGTGGTGGCTAGAACGGGATATAGCGATGTTCGCACAAGGCTGGACGATCGAAGTACTCATGTTGAGTTATCGAGTCTGGCACGTTACACCCTTCGCCTTCATTGTCTTTTACGCTGGGCTGCAGACAGTCAGCAGAGACACTCTGGAAAGTGCAATTGTCGATGGGGCAACCCGTTGGCAGAGACTCAAATTAGTAATCTTACCTCATCTCAGCCCACTAATTCTATTTGTCAGCATTATCCACCTAATGGATTCCTACCGGGTTTTCGAGGAAGTAATTGGCTTTAGAAGTCAGGCTCACGTCATTTCTCTACAATGGCTTACATATGACTTCCTAACCCTAGATGACACAGGCAATCGAATGATTAGTCGAGCTTCCGCTTCTTCAATGCTGACCATGATCGGAATCGTATTTTTGTTGATCTTTCCCCTTCGCGGTAGCTGGCGAGAACATCGAAAACGTAGATCAGGATGATCCATGTCTGAATCTATCTTGCTACCCAGGAGTCTCCAACTTTCAAAATCACTCAAACTGCTCAGCAATGGGTTTCTTGGCATTTGGTGCTTGATCGCTGTTTTTCCTTTACTTTGGATTACGTTGATGGGCCTGAAGTATCCGCTGGATGCTTTCTCAGCCAATCCACTTGTGGTGATTTTTGGCCCGGGGACACTCGCCGCAGGTGCTTCAGTAAACTTACTTGAACTTTTGTTGGTAATTCTTTGGGTAGCTGTCGCTTTTCTAGGAATTAAACGCTGGCAGGCAAAAAAAAATCTGGGATCCAAAAATTGGCTGTACCTTGGTATCTCAATAGGATGGCTCTTTGCTGCTGTCATCCTTGCTGAGCTTAGTGATGCATTCAAGGAACTGCTCGGAGTAGACTTTTTCTTGATGACTCCACTGTTGGGGATGACCACTGAGCATTTTCAATCAGTTTGGATCGAACAGGAATTCTACAGACAATTTTTGAACTCACTTTTTGTAACGACTGGAGTCGTGACTATTTCTCTGACGGTGGGGACATTGGCGGGCTACGGTTTGGCTCGATCAGGTTCAAATTGGGCATTCTGGATTCTCATGACTGCCTTGGTTTTCCGAGCTCTGCCGCACTCTGTGCTGGTTTCGGGCTACCTTCCATGGTTCATCAATTCAGCCGAATGGCTAAGGCCTATTTTTGGGGAAACCGCACCGACCTTATACGGCCAACCTTGGGCAATCATTGTGGTACTCGCATCAATCAACCAGCCTTTCACGATCTGGATGCTCCGCTCATTCTTTCAGAATATCCCCCGAGAATTGGATGAGGCCGCCAGAATTGATGGTTGTTCGCATGGAGAAGCATTTGTACGAGTGATTATTCCAGTCATGTGGCCTGGAGTTCTGACAGCGGGGCTTTTCAGCTTTTTACTGGCTTACAACGACTACTTGGTTGCAGCTCTGTTGCTGGATGCCCAAAATCAGACGATGGTTCCCGCGATTTCTGGGTACTTCAATCGTGAAACAACTTCGACAGATCAGGTCGAAGCCGTTGCTGCCGCGGTCTCCATCACGGCTCCACTTTTTGTGCTTGTGATGGTCTTTCAAAAGCAACTTGTTGCTGGTCTGACTCAAGGGGCCGTTAAGGGTTGAAGAAAATTTTCAATATCAGGATTATCCAGTGGAAGAACAGGACAACAAGCAACTAATCGAAGATATGTACGAAGCCATGAACAAGAATGTACTTGGCCTCATGAAGAAGTATTGGTTTGAAGACATGGTCTGGGAAGGACCCGCGGGAGTGGGTACAAAACACGGAGTGCAAGAATTTGAAGAAGACTACCGTCGAGATTTCATCAATGCCTTTCCGGACAAGCATGCTACAGATTTGGTGCGTGTTGCCGAAGGTGATTGGATAGCTGGAGCAGGTCATCAAGATACTACCTTTGCCAATTCTTGGTTGGGCATTCCCCCGACTGGCAAAAAGATTCGTATCCGTTACATGGATTTTTGGAGGATTGCCACAGATGAGTCTACTGGAGAAAGAAAACTCGCTGAAAATCTCGTGTTGATCGATATTTTAGGGGTCCTCGAACAAGCTGGTTATGATGTTGAAAAAGTCCTTAAATTCATTGGCTCTAAATCCCCTGAGTTTTTTGAGAACTCTGCAGAATCAGAAAATGAATGAGTATATTTGAATTCAATAGTGAGCTAAATCAGCAACATAAACAGTTAGTTTGGGACTATTGGCACCACCCAGCCTGGCAAAATCCTGCTGACATTGAGAAGCATCTACTGCGATACCAGAATCAGGATGCCAATTGGTTTGGTTTTTTGCCACTTAACCAATTGTCTTCCCCAACTGCGCAGTTTGATGAATTTTGGCTTCCGCTCTATGAGGCATTCTCGGATCTTCAGCGGCAGACCCATATCTTTCTTGGGGGGAGTTCCAGTGGCAAAGCTGATGGCAGCCCAGATAATCGTTACTGGGTTGGAGGAACTGGGCTTTTCAAGGGTGTGTTTGAACAAGATTGGCAAATCAGCCACTTAAGAATTCCTGCCAACCAGCAACCCATCAAGATCCGTTGGGCAGAATTCTGTCGATTTGAAGAAGCTAGGATTGCGGAGACTTACCTGATGCTCGATCTCGTTGATTTCTTTGAACAGAACGGGCATCCCATTCTGCCGCCCTGTAGAGGAGTGCCAGGAATTTACCCTGTACCGATTACTCAAGATGGGGTGCTGAGAGACAAGCAGGAACAAGCTGTTACCGAGGCGAGTCTTCAATTGATTCGAGATTTCCTGTTTGAGGGGCTGAACCTTTATGATCAACATAACCTCAAAAGTATGGGGGTTGCGGACTTTTTTCATCAGGATGTCAAATGGTACGGTCCCGGAGGGATTGGTGGTTGCCTCAGTCTGAAAGCTTTTGAGGATAACCATCAAAAACCCTGGTTGATTGCTTTTCCAGACCGCAAAGTTTGTGACTTGGATTCGCTCTTTGCTGAAGGAAACTACGTTGCTAGTTCTGGTTGGAAGGGGGTCAAAGCCAAACATGCTGGGCCATACCTTGGACATCCTGCTAGTGGCAAGGATATCTGCTTCAACGGCATCGATTTCTGGAGAAGTGAATCCGGGAATTACGTAGAAAACTGGGTCTTTGTAGACATGATCCATCTGTTTGGACAGATGGGAATTGATCTATTGAAACGCTTGAATTTTGAGGAAAGGCACTGATGTCAGCACCAGAATTGGAATTTGCTGATCTGACAGATTTCATTCTAAGGATCACAGAGAGAATTTGGGAAGAGAGACACGTCGAAGACATTCGCAAATACTATACTGCAGATTGTCGGGTAGAGACACCAGCAGGGATTACTTCGAATGTGGAAGCAGTCATTCAATCTACCCTAGAAACGTTGAATCAGTTTCCTGACCGTCAACTGCTGGGTGAAGATGTAATCTGGTCCGAAGACCAACCTGGCTATTTCTACTCTTCTCATCGAATCTTCTCCACCATGACTCACCTTGGAGAGGGGAACTTTGGCAAAGGAAACGGAGCAAAAATTGGTGTTAGGACGATTGCTGACTGTGCTGTCTACAAAAATCAAATTTACGATGAATGGCTTGTTAGAGATCATGCAGCAATCCTGAGCGATATAGGTCTGCCACTACAAGAATTTGCACTTTCACTGGCGGAAGCAAGATCTGAATCTGGGCAGAAACCTATTCACTTTCATAGTCTTGAGAATCGACCAAAAGCTGACGGAGTAAACTTGTCAGACACAGATGCTGCTCAGCATTATTTCCGAGGCTACAGAAGTCTGTTTGATGAATCAGCTTTCGGCTGGGTAAGAGAGAGCTATGACAGGGCTGCACAAATTTATGCTCCAGGGGGGACAACTCTTCAGGGCTGGGAAAGGATAACCGATTTCTGGTTGGGACTCAGAGCCAGTTTAGGTCAAGTAAAATTTACAGCTGACCACTTGATTCATCGTGAGGATCCAAGAGAGCCTGAGCGGCTCGCCCTGCGCTGGAGTGTAACTGGACAGCATGAAGGAAGAGGCCGATATGGAGAACCAAGAGGCAACCCACTTCATTTTTTGGGGATCAGTCACGCAGAATTACGCAAAGGAAAGATTTTACGCGAATGGGTTTTGCTGGATGAACTGGCAATTTGGCAGCAAATTTTTTCTAAATTTTGAGTTAGTCAAACTCCTTTCGGACAGGAATTTCTGATGGATATTGTTCGCTTCAATGAACTGATCCCCTGTCGCACCGCCTTCATCGATGCGCACACCCCAGGGTCGGATCAGAAAGAAAATTACACCATCATTGGCGCAGGGGTCTCAGAATCACCTGATCAGCACGTTCATCTCAGTAAAACTCCCGGTTTCAATATTGGGGCAGCCGCACAACCTGCAGGTTGTACAAACTCCTTGCACAGCCACCGGACTGCTGAGGTATTCATCATCCACTCAGGAAAGTGGAGATTTTTCTGGGGCTTGTACGGTGATAAAGGCGAAGTGGTTCTGGAACCAGGGGATGTGATCAGTCTGCCAACGCATATGTTTCGTGGTTTTGAAAACATCACTGAGAAGAATGATTCAAATCCCAATGGCTATGGATTTATGTTCGCTGTACTCGGTGGAAATGACTCTGGGGGTGGAGTATTGTGGGCCCCACAAGTCATTGAAGCTGCCCAGGCGCATGGTTTGGTGCTACTTGAAAATGGACTCTTGATTGATACACATAATGGTGAATCAATTCCGGATGGGATGCTCCCACGAAAACCCTTAGAAGGAGCGGATTTGGTAGCATTTGATCAAAATACTATTGAAGATCCAAATCGTGTTCTTGCCAGGAAATCTCATAGTGGCAACCTCATTCTTGGCACCTCATACAAGGCAAAAATTCGTGAAATTCCTGGTTTTGAAATCAGTCGGACTGAGGGTTTTGAGACTTTGGAGTTGGAGGGTTCAAATCCCGCGGTGTTGATCTGTAACGAGGGTGGCTTTCAAATTGGTGATCAGTTTATCGAGAAAGGAGATATAGTTTATCTTGATGCAGGAGATTTCAGTAGAATTGAGTTTTCCTCAGCTTGTGAAGTTTTTTTGGTAACCCCCACTGCTGATCCAGCTGGCCCCACTAAATACTTTTAAGGAGAAAGACATGTCTGGATTAGCGGTAACCCATGTGGGTTCGCTCCCTCGCAGGCAGAGGGTGGTCGACCAAATTTTTGCAAGAGAGAAAAACGAACCTTGGGATCGGGTGGAATTTGACGGGATCATGGCTGAAGAGGTAGCCGAAACTGTCCGACTTCAACAACAGGCTGGGGTTACGATTGTTAGTGATGGTGAAACCTCTAAAATTTCCTATGCAACATATGTCAAAGATCGTTATTCCGGTTTCGCAGGTGATAGTCCGCGCCAACCTCCAGCTGATCTGAAAGACTACCCAAGCTTTCTCGAACGTTTAGCCAAAAGCGGTGGTACCCCCCAATATTCTAGACCCTGCTGTGTAGGACCGATCAGCCCTAAGGATTCCCACGATCTTCAAGCAGACATTCAGCATTTAAAGGCTGCAATGGCTTCCAATTCTGTAGCCCAAGGGTTTATGAATGCTGCAAGTCCAGGGGTAATTGCTCTCTTTCTGCCCAACCAATATTACCCTGATCATGAAAGCTATTTGATCGCCTTGGGAAAAGCACTGAAAACAGAATATAAAGCCATCGTCGCTTCTGGACTTTCCTTGCAACTAGACTGTCCAGACCTGGCCCTATCTCGGCATATGCTCTTTACCGAGAAGACTGATGATGAATTTCTTGATCTAGCAAGACTTCACATAGAAGTGCTCAACTCTGCACTGGAGGGATTACCTGCTGAAAAAATTCGTCTTCATATCTGTTGGGGAAATTACGAGGGGCCTCATCACTGCGACATTGCTATGGAGAAAGTCTTTGAGGTGTTGATGTCAAGCAAAGCCCAGTATGTACTCTTTGAAAATGCCAATCCAAGGCATGGTCATGAGTGGGCAGTTTTTGAAGAAAGAAGTGCTCAAATTCCTGATGATAAGATTCTGGTTCCTGGAGTGGTTGATACCACAACCAACTTTGTGGAACATCCAAAATTGATTGCACAAAGACTTGAGAGATTTGTGAACTTTCTAGGTAGGGAGAGAGTTGTCGCTGGGACAGACTGTGGGTTTGGTACTTTTGCGGGCTTTGGTGCAGTCGATCCCGAAATCGCTTACGCAAAACTCAGATCCTTATCTGAAGGAGCCAGCTTAGTCTGAAACGGTCAGCCAAAATTATTCTTTATGAACCCAACACAGAATCCAGCTTATCGACCAACAGCTCTGATTACAGGCGGAGTAGGAGGAATTGGCAGAGCAATCTGCCATACTTTGGCATTGAATGACTTCCAAGTGCTTTTCACTTATCGATCGAAAGCCGATGAGGCGCAGGAACTCGAAAAGGCGCTAGCTGGATCCGGACATAAGAGTTTCCAACTTGATGTAAGTGATTCTCATCAGATTGATAAGCTTGCACTGAACATCTCTGAAAAAACTCGTCAACTGGATTTACTGGTGAATTGTGCTGGAATGACGCGTTTTGTTCCTCATCAAGATTTGGAAAGTCTTAATGATGAGTTGATTGATCAGATTTTTCAGGTCAACTGGCGAGGTTCTTTTTCAACAATTCGATCATTCAGACAGCTATTGGAAAATAGTCCTGAAGCACTGATCATCAACATTTCTTCTATAGCAGGAAAAACTGGTGAGGGCAGTAACGTTGCCTACTGTGCATCCAAAGCGGCCTTGGACTCAATGACCAGATCCTTAGCACGGGCTTTGGCCCCTAAAATTCGAGTAGTCTCTGTTGCTCCAGGAGTGGTCGAAACAGAATTTATCAAAGGATTGGATCCCGAGTGGCGAGAAAAACAACTGCTCAGAACGCCAAGTGGTCATTTTGCTCAACCTGAGGAGGTAGGAAAAGCGATCCTGTATCTCTTCCAAGATTTAAAAAGCTTGAATGGCTGTCGTCTGGATTTAGACGGAGGTAGACCCCTTGGCTGACAAGTCACCTCTGTCAGGTATTGCTAAAACCATCAGCCCTTTACCCTCCAAAGAAAATTTCACTCTCAAAAAAGACCCTCATCACACCTGAATTCAGCTAAAAGCTCTCAAAAGAGCCCCCTCGATTAGGACAGATTTTTGCTTGCTAGAATACTCAATCTCTAAGGTTCATGGAGCGAGCCCAACTAAATGGAAGATTGATGATATTGAAGAGACCTCACTTTCAAATTCCCTCACTTACTGAAGCCCAAGCCCTCCTGGAGCGAGTCAAAGAACAATTTCCCTTGAGTGAATTGCCAAGTCAACTTTGGGAATACGTTTACTACGACACTTTTGATTCAAGACTCTATAAAAATCAGCAACTGCTTCGTCAAGAGACCAGAACTGACGTGGGAGATGAATCCTGGCTCTGCTGGCTCAGTTTAACAGGGAATCGAGTTCTACAGCGTGGACGTTCCCCTGTTCAGGAGTCTGTCATTCAACAACTTCCTTCGATACCGCTTAGACCATTACTTGAGCCCATTCTTCACCCAAGGGCTCTCTTAAGTCTGTTTAAAATTTCAGTTCAGCAGGAATGGTTGGTTTGGAAAAACAAGGACGACAAGACCGTTCTTCGAGTGATGCTTGAATCAACAAAACTCTTCCGTGAAAATCAACTAGAAGAACTCCAACACCGTCTGATAATTCTCCCTTTTCGTGGATATCCTAAGCCGTCTCAGCAAATAAATCGGTTTTGTCGTGAAGAAGGTCTGGAGGAACTCAATGAGGATCTTTTTCAAATTGTCTGTAGCAAATTGGAACTGAAACCCGGAAGCTACCAGCCCAAACCAAAATTGGAACTTTCACCCTTGGGCAGAACAGACCAAGCTCTTCAAGCGATTCTTGGTGCTAGCACAAAGGTGATGGACTTAAATCATCAGGGTACGATCGAAGCTCCAGATACAGAATTTCTACATGATTTCCGAGTTGCTTGTCGACGAGCACGATCTGCGCTGAACCAATTGAAGGGGGTTTTTCCTCCTGAACAGATCCAAGATTTTCGAGATGACTTCGCTTGGTTAAGTGATCGAACAGGCCCCACTCGAGACCTGGATGTTTATCTCCTTGACTTCAATTCATACCAAACTCAACTACCTGAAGAACAGCAAGCTGATCTTGAAGCTTTTCGGGAACTTCTGCTGACAGAAAATGCCAAAGAGCAAAAACTTTTAGCCAAGGATCTTCAATCCAAGCGTTTTCAAAAATTTCGCTCGACCTGGGAGCAATTTTTAAAAGATGAAACTCCTTCTACAACTCCTGGAGGAGCAGCAGAAGTTCGCAAAACCGCATCAAAAAGACTCCTTAGAAGTTATCATCGTTGCTTAGCTGAGGGGAAAGCAATTGACCAAGATTCTCCTGATGAAGCTCTCCATGACTTGAGGAAAAGTTGTAAGAAATTAAGATATTTACTGGAGTTTTTTGAAAGCCTTTGGTCCACAAAAGAATTCCAAGGGATTCTCAAACCTCTCAAAGCCCTTCAAGAAGATCTGGGTCAATTCAATGATTGCTCGGTTCAACAGGAATCCCTAAAAAATTTTGGCGATATGCTAGCCAAGCAGCAACCTGTTCCGGCCCAGACTTTGGTGGCGATGGGAATGCTTGTCAGTACCCTGAACCAACGACAGGCCGAGGCACGGCAGCGTTTTCAAGGCAGTTTTAGTGGATTTGCTTCGACTCGCACTCAGAATCGTTTCAATCTTCTTTTTAAACAGCCAACCGTTGCTGAGGAGTTGAACTGATGCAAATCTTAGCTTCTTATAACATCAAAGGTGGGGTTGGAAAAACCGCTACTTCTGTAAATTTGGCTTTTCAAGGGGCTCATGAAGGAGCCAGAACACTGATTTGGGATCTTGATCCGCAGGGAGCAGCGACCTTCTATTTTAGGGTTAGACCAAAAATCAAAGGGGGTTCCAGGGCTTTGCTGAAAGGTCGTCATGATCTTGCCGATCTGATCAAGGCTACCGACCACGACAACCTCGATCTTCTGCCTTCCGATTTTTCATACCGGACGATGGACCTCCTGCTTGACGACACTAAGAAGCCGAATGAACGACTCAAGTTGCTGCTAAGTCCTCTAGCTGGAGAATATGACTATGTTTTTCTTGATTGCCCACCAGGACTGACATTGCTATCGGAAAGTATATTTGAAGCTGCTAATGTGCTTGTGGTCCCGGTCATACCCACCTCTCTATCACTTAGAACGCTTAAGCAATTGGTAGAATTTCGTCGCAAGAAGCAATTGCGAAATTTCAAGATGCTCGTATTCTTCTCAATGGCAGATCGACGCAAGCAATTGCATCGAGACCTAATGCAAATGATGCCTAGCAAATATCCGAATTTTCTGAAGACAAATATCCCATATTCAACTGAAATTGAGCGGATGGGAATTGAGCGAGCCCCAGTAAGCTGCTTTGCAGAAAACAGCAAATCAGCACAGGCCTATCAGGAACTCTGGCAAGAAGTGAAAGCCCACCTCCCGGCCTGGTAATTCAACTTTTCAATCCATTGATTACATGCCTGAATCTCCCGTGTCTGCCCGAAAGACACCTCGTCCTCTTTCGGCATTCCGACGTGCAGAAGCAATGTCTCATGATCTTTCACAGCTACCGGGCAAAGGTCCATCGTATTTTGACGATGCGAAATTAGCTGGATTACTAAGCAAAGAGAGCATTGAGGAACAAATCCAATGGCTTCGTCGACTTGATGTAGACAGTTACATCCAAAGGGTTGTAAATCCCTCTGAAAACCAAAAGCGTCTCAGTTCAGCTGAAGTCATTCAGCAGCTTGGAGGTAGTCTCATTCAAGAAGAGATCGAAGGACCTCTCTATTTGGCCGAAGTCGAATTTCAGATTGGTGCTCTCAAAAGAAGAATTGGGTTTGTTGCCCAAGACCATAGGGTTCAACATGGAACTTGGGACCCGAAACATCATCGACGAGCAGCAGACAAGTTGGGGTTCTTTGCGATCCATGGCATGCCAGTGGTTACTTTTATCGACACCCCTGGAGCCGTTGCCACTGCTGAAGCCAACCTTGACAATCAATCTCACAGTATCTCTTTTTTGATTGCCGAAATGGCAAATCTACAGTTACCAACTGTTGGGATTGTATTTGGGGCTGGATATAGTGGCGGAGCAATTCCGCTCGCTACCACAAATGTGTTGCTTGCCACCAAAGATGGAGTATTCAACACGATCCATCCCAAAGGACTGAGCAACATTGCTCGTAAGTACAACTTATCCTGGCAGGAGTGTGCGAAATTTATGGGAGTTTCCTCCTATGAACTGTACTCCAGTGGATATTTTGATGGGATTATTGATTTCTCGTTAGACCAGCCTGGAAAAATTTCAAATCTACGGGAAGCAATCCTCAGTTGAATTGAAATAACAGAGCAAAACGCTCGACTCTTCCTCAAAGAAAACCCCTTTCTTTTTGACCACTACAAAGAAAACATTGGGCACTATCTCAATCCGAGTGAACTCCAAATCGTCATAAATCGGAGAACTCACAAACCTCCTACAGGAACCCTAAACGTTTTTGGGTCAGCTTATCGCTTCATGCGCGGGCTCAAGATGCGTCAAAAAATTCAAAGTGAATCCCTGAAGAATTACTCAAGACTCAGCAGCAAGACTGCCAAGACCCCAATTGGCACCTTGACAGAAAGGATTGAGCAGGAGCGGCAAGAAAAATTCAAGAAGTGGCTTCAGGCCCCCATTGAACTTCGCTACCAAGAGGAGTTGAACAAAAGATACCAAAGATTCCTGGAAACAAAGGCAGAGCGAGATGTAGAACGGACCAAACTCTTCGCTTTTTTTGTGGGGGACCCAAAGGACAACTTTGAGAAGGCACTGGAAGAATTGACCCTAGAGGTGTTGATTTATCTTTACAACTTTTGGAAGGACAGCACTCGCGAGAACATGATTCAACTTCATGATTTTCTTCAGGAAGCAACCCTCTCCGAGATCCATGAAAATCCCTCATTACTAGACGTTCTGCTTATCCCTGAAGTGAACCAAAGTTTACAACAAAACTTCCAGAACATACTACTCTTTGACATGCTTTACGATGGGGTGATTGAAAGCCTTCCCATGATTGCAGGCGAATTGAAAGGGACAAATCATATCTCGCAGCAATCAGTAGAGAAGCTTTTTGAAAATTCTTTCAACATAGCCTTGAAGGAATTTGAAAAAATGGAACTTCAGCTTGAAGGTGATTGGGTGCGTCAGAGCTTCTTCAAGTGGCTTGCCCAGTTCATAGCTCAAAAGAACTGTGACACTGTCATGGCAACGATAAGTGGCTGGAAAAGAATTGTCTATCCAAGGATGTCTCCGCCTTTATTTGGGGTGGTGCGCTACTATTTCTCAGGATTGCTACCCTCGCTTTATAAAGCTCAACTTGGTGAGAGCAAGTTTCAGGGTAAGATCACTCCGCGAAACATCGGAATCAAAGACTTCTGGAATCGACTAGATCAAGCCTATAAGGATTTACTCATTCAGAATCTGTTGAGAGATTACAAGAAGAACCACATTGAACCAAAGCAAATTCTTGACAAGTATTTTGCTAACTTCAAGGAGCTTACCGCAGAGAAGATCACCGCAAATCCCGTCAATTTCCCAGGATTTCGCCAAGCCATTGAGCAAGCTCTTGACAACGGGATTGCTCCCTGTGGAGTAGTTACAGGTATTGCTAGTTTCACGGGTAACAAATCAACAACCAAGGTCGGTTTGGTCCTGAGCAACACTCGTTTTCAAGCTGGAGCCTTTGACATGGCGAGTTGTGAGAAGGTTTGTCTGCTTCTTGATGAATGTGCTCAGCGCAACCTTCCTGTAATCTTTTTCATTTCTTCAGCAGGTATGCAAACCAAGGAGGGAGCCGGATCTCTCTTCTCGATGGCAACGATGAACGATCGTTTGACTCGCTTTGTCAAGGACCATGATCTTCCAGTGATTTGCTTTGGATTCAGAGACTGCGTCGGGGGTGCTCAAGCGAGTTTCGTAACTCATCTTCTGGTGAAAACGTACTATCTCTCAGGGTCCCAAATCCCTTTCGCAGGGCAACTTGTTGTTGAGAGTCACCTTCCAGCATCATCTACTCTCGCCAACTACCTTAGCCAAAAAGATGGAACAATGGATGGCCTGGTTGAAAATCCATTTGATGAGCAAATTGATCACGCTTTGCGCCAGATTGATCCAAGTATTCCAATGCCAAAGCTTTCAATTCAGGAAGTGATTTCAAGGACACTGACGGGTGAGTATAACCTCTCTGCACAGCTAGATCAGGAAGTTGAATCCCTTGAAAAAGCTGAGTTGATGCAAAGTGACATCAAAAGAGTCCTTGTGCACGCTAGAGGATGTACTGCTGCAAGATTGATCCAAGCTTCTCAAGAACATGGCATTGAAGTCGTCCTTGTCCAATCTGATCCAGATATGGAGAGCTACCCAGCTCAATTGCTTCGGGAAAACGATCGGCTGGTTTGCCTTGGTGGAAACACCCCTCAAGAAAGCTATTTGAATGCGATGAGTGTCATCAGAATCGCTGAGATTGAGGGAGTAGACGCCATTCATCCAGGAATTGGCTTCCTTTCAGAATCACCACAATATGCCCGTATTTGCCGAGAACATGGTTTAAACTTTATTGGACCACGTTCTGATAATATGGACCTGATGGGAAACAAATCTAATGCGATCAATACAGCAAAGAGACTTAAGATTCCTGTTGTTCCAGGTAGTGAAGGTGCCTTGGCAAATCCATCTGAAGCTTCCAACGTAGCTGCAGAAATCGGTTATCCTGTGCTGATCAAGGCTGCCCATGGTGGAGGTGGCAAAGGCATAGCAGTTGTTGAACAGCCGGGTCAATTGGAACCGATGTTTATTCGGATGTCGAAGGAAGCACTGAATGCCTTTGGCAACGGTGATTTGTATTTGGAAAAATTTATTCGCTCTTTGAGACACTTGGAAGTCCAAGTTCTTCGTGACCTTCAGGGGAATTCTCATTTGCTGGGTATTCGAGACTGTTCGGTCCAGCGAAATTATCAGAAACTCATTGAAGAGAGCGCGTTTGATCTACCGCAGAAAATTCAGGATCAGCTTTTCAAATACTCTAGAAAATTGATTGATGAAATTGATTATGTTGGAGCAGGAACTGTTGAATTTATTTATGATCTAGGAGAGCAGAAAATTTACTTCATGGAGATGAATACACGTCTTCAGGTGGAACATCCCGTCTCTGAAATGGTCAATGGGGTGGACTTGGTGAATCAACAGTTTTCAGTAGCAAAAGGTAACAGCCTTGAAAGCTTGGAGATCCGTCCGCATGGGCATGCTATGGAGCTTCGTATCAATGCAGAAAGAGTTGATTTAGACTCTTCAGGTTCCCTTCGTTTTGTGCCAGACCCCGGTAGAGTTACTGAAGCGTACTTCCCTGCAGAAGAAAACATCCGAGTTATTCAAGCTGTGACCAATGGCTCAATGGTTCCGCCTTTCTACGATTCTCTTGTAGCCCAAATCATCGCCTGGGATGAAGACCGAAAAGAAGCAATTGAACTGCTACTTGATTACCTGAGTAGAGTGAAAATTCATGGTATTTCCACAAATCTGGTATTAGCGAGGAGAATTTTGCAGGATCAGGATTTTCAGGAGGGGAATTTTGACACTCTCTATCTAAAGGGTCTGTTTTCAAGGATCAACCCTCAAGAGCTAATCAAGGAATCTAAGCTCGAAGCTGGAGGTTCAGCGGTGTCGCTGGATGAGTCCAGTGTTCGTTTCGAGAATTCGAAAGAGTGGAAAATTCTTTCACCACAAATGGGAGGCTTTTACCGGTCTCCTTCTCCTGAGACCCCCTCATTAGTTGAAGAAGGCAGCGTCATTAATCTCCAGACTCCACTCTGCTTGCTAGAATCCATGAAAGTCTTTAATGAGATTTCTCTGAACTCTTTCAAAACTTTAGATGGGAAACCGCTCTACCCCGAGGATCAGCAATTCCGCATCACGCGAGTTCTGGCAGAAGATCAACAGACAGTAAATCAGGGAGATCTACTGTTTGTGATGGAGTCAATTATGCCAAATTAAGAAAGATAATTGTTCGAGAGGAGGTAGGAAAGGTCAGACTAAAGAGAAAACTTATTATGGAGGAAGAGAACCTCATCTTAAGGTGAGGTTCTCATTTTCGATATTATCTTTTCAGAACCTCAACCATTTTCTTCCCAATATCAGCTGGCGTTGGTACCACATGAATACCAGCGTCTTGCAGCGCAGTCATCTTTTCGGCAGCAGTACCTTTGCCACCAGAAATAATGGCACCAGCATGACCCATCCTTCGCCCAGGAGGGGCCGTTTGCCCTGCGATGAAGCTGACAATTGGCTTTGTCACATATGCTTTGACGAAAGTTGCTGCCTGTTCTTCAGCGTCCCCGCCAATCTCGCCAATCATCACAATCGCCTCAGTTCCTGGATCATCCTGAAACATCCGCAGACAATCAATAAAATTCGTTCCGTTTATTGGATCTCCCCCAATTCCGATACAAGTACTCTGACCTAAACCTACCCCACTGAGCTGACCTACAGCCTCGTAAGTCAAAGTTCCGGAACGTGAGACCACTCCAATTTTACCAGGCTGATGAATGCTTCCTGGCATAATGCCGATTTTGCATTCTCCCGGAGTAATGACCCCAGGACAGTTGGGCCCAATCAATCTGACTCCCTGTCGTTTTACATAATTTACAGCTCTCACCATATCTTGTAGAGGCACACCTTCGGTAATAGCAACAATAAGAGGGATTTTGACTGCTGCGGCCTCAATAATAGCGTCTGCGGCAAAGGGAGGTGGAACAAAAATCATGGAAGCATTTGCCCCAGTAGACTCCACTGCCTGTTTCACAGTGTTGAAAATTGGAACACCTTCAAAATCTTGCCCACCCTTGCTGGGGGTCACTCCACTGACAATATTGGTTCCATAATCCCTACAACCACGGGTATGCAATTGCCCTTGGGATCCAGTAATTCCTTGAACCAAGACTCGCGTTTCGCTGTTGACGAGGACTGTCATACTTTCCTTTCAATACTCATTTGAGGGGTGATCAGGCAACAGCGGCAACTGCTTTTTCAGCAGCGTCTCTTAGACCATCTGCCATTTGGAGGCGACTACCAAGACCAGAATCATTCACAATTTGATGTGCTTCTCCAGCATTAGTTCCTTCCAAACGAACCACAACCGGCACTTTTAGGTCAACATTGTTGATCGCAGCAACGACACCCGCAGCCACCATATCACACCTGACAATCCCACCAAAAATGTTGATCAGGATGCACTTTACATGTGGATCGCTGGAAATCAGCCGAAAAGCTAATTCAACTCTTTCCTGGGTACTCCCCCCCCCAACATCTAGAAAATTGGCAGGTTCACCACCACAGGCCTTAATGATGTCCATTGTGCCCATGGCGAGACCAGCACCATTGACCATACATCCAATAGAGCCGTCCAATCGAATGTAATTGAGATCATTTTCTGAGGCTTCCGTTTCAGCAGGATCCTCTTCATCAAGATCCCTCAGCTCGAGCGTGTCCTTGTGTCGGAACAAAGCATTGTCATCGATTGTGATCTTCGAATCCAAGGCAATGACCCGGCCATCTCCAGTGAGCACTAAGGGATTGATCTCAACCAAGGAGCAGTCTTCATTCACAAAGGCCTCATAAAGCCCTTGGAAGAGAGCTGCTGCGGGTCTAATCAGTTTTGGATTGATCTTGTCAATCTCTAAACCGTACGCCAACTCGGTAGCTTGGTAGGGCCTCATTCCAATTGTGGGGTCGATACCAACTTTAAGAATTTTTTCAGGGGTGTTCGCTGCAACCTGCTCAATGTCCATCCCACCCTCTGTCGAGGCTAGCATCACCACTTGCTGAGACCCTCGATCAACCAGCAATGAGACATAAAGTTCTTTCTTGATGTCCATTCCTTCTTCGACAAGGACCCTTTTGACTTGCTGTCCCTTGAGCCCAGTCTGGTGAGTAACCAGCTGCATCCCAATAATCTTCTCTGCATTTGTGCGCACAGCTTCCAAGCCTTTTGAAACCTTAACACCACCACCTTTCCCACGTCCACCTGCATGAATTTGCGCCTTCACCACACAGATCTCAGTTCCCAATTCTTCAGCAGCACCCACTGCTTCATCCATTGTGAATGCTACTTTTCCACGGGGTATGGTAACGCCGTATTTGGCTAAGATTTGTTTCGCCTGATACTCGTGTATTTTCATCAGTCCTCTGAGAATGGAATAACGACTGTTGATATTCCTAATTATTCAAGGCTAGGCAAGCAAGAGTTATCTATCGTTGAATTCAATTTCAAGTAAGCATGCTCTTCACAGCATTTCTTTCTTCTTCCAACTCTTTGCGAGTGATATTTAGCTTACCTTGCGCAAAATCATTCAATTCAACGCCCTGCACTATTTCATAGCTTTCTCCATTACTACGCAGTGGGTAGCTGAAGAGCAAGCCTTCTGGAATTCCGTAACTTCCATCGCTGGGAACCGCTGCACTGAACCAATCTCCTGCTGGAGTCGGCTTTTCTAGACGCATGATTGTATCTAGAGCAGCGTTTGCAGCTGATGCTGCTGAAGAAGCCCCCCTAGCTTTGATGATTGCTGCTCCACGTTGTTGGACCACACTAATGAATTCACCTTTCAGCCATTCATGATCAGAAATCACATCAGTAGCCGGCTGGCCTTGAATCAGTGCATTGTAGAAATCAGGATACTGAGTCGCGCTATGATTTCCCCAAATAGCAACATTGCTGACCTCACGAGTTAAAACCCCAGCCTTTTGGGCAAGCTGACTTTTGGCTCGATTTTCATCCAATGCAGTCATAGCAAACCAGCGATCTGCACCGATTCTTGGGGCATTGTTCATGGCGATTAATGCATTGGTATTACAGGGATTACCTATTGTAATGACTCTCACATTTTCACCTGAATTATCGTTGATTGCTTTGCCTTGACCCACAAAGATCTTCCCATTGACTTCCAAGAGATCTTTACGCTCCATTCCGGCTTTTCTGGGGGCGGCTCCTACCAATAAGACATAATCTGCATCGCCAAAAGCGACATTCACATCCGAAGTACAGGTTACTTTTTCCAATTGTGGTAAAGCACAATCATCTAATTCCATCTTGACCCCTTCCAGTGCAGGAAGGGCTTGTTCCAGTTCCAGCAGTTGAAGTTGGACTGCAGTATCAGGCCCGAAGATGGCTCCGGAGGCTAGTCGAAACACCATTGCATAGCCAATTTGGCCTGCCGCCCCGGTCACAGCAACTTTTACTCTTTTCATAAGCTAGATCCTTGATCAGCTGAGTGTCTATTGATTAGAAATCAGAAAAATTTTAACTCATCGCTTTCTGCAGGCCACTGTCTAAAGCGTCCAAAAATTCATCTGTATATACGTAATTTTCCTTGGATGGGTTTGTGCTACCAGTGATTGCAACAGCTAGATCTTTGGTCATGACCCCACCCTCAATAGTACTTATGCACACCTTTTCGAGAGTTTCTCCAAAGCGAATCAGGTCCTCATTACTATCCAATTTTCCACGATGTTTGAGGCCAACTGTCCAAGCAAAAATGCTTGCGACCGGATTGGTGCTGGTTGACTTTCCTTTTTGGTGATCCCTGAAGTGTCGGGTAACTGTTCCATGTGCGGCTTCAGCCTCGATTGTCTTACCATCTGGACACACCAAGACCGATGTCATCAGTCCCAAAGAACCAAATCCTTGGGCAACCGTGTCAGACTGAACATCGCCATCGTAATTTTTACAGGCCCAGACGATTCCTCCATCCCACTTGAGTACTTGCGCAACCAAATCATCGATGAGTCGGTGCTCATAGGTCAATCCTGCTTTATGAAATTGCTCTTTGAATTCAGCGTCAAAAATTTCCTGGAAAGTATCTCTGAACATTCCATCATATTGTTTGAGGATGGTGTTCTTTGTGGATAGGTAGAGCGGATAGTTTTTCGACAGAGCATAGCTCATACATGACCGAGCAAAGTCTATGATCGATGCCTTGGTATTGTACATTCCAAGTGCTACCCCCGCCCCTTCAAATTGATAAATCTCATGATTGACAGTCTCTCCTCCATCAGCAGGTTCAAAACTGATCTTTAGTGTTCCGGGGCCGCTCACCTTAAAATCTGTAGCCTTGTATTGATCTGCAAATGCGTGACGACCAACAATGATGGGCTTTTTCCAGGCTTTTACGAGTTTGGGAACATTGCTGCAAATAATAGGCTCCCTGAAAACAGTACCTCCCAAGTAATTACGCAAAGTTCCATTAGGAGACCTCCACATTTTCTTGAGATTGAATTCTAGCACTCGATCCTCATCCGGAGTGATAGTGGCGCATTTAATTCCCACATTGTGTTCTTGAATTGCTTTCGCTGCATCCAAGGTAATTTGATCGTTAGTTTCGTCCCTTTTCTGGACTGAAAGATCATAATATCGCAGATCAACATCAAGGTAGGGGTGAATCAATTTGTCCTTGATTTTCTGCCAAATGATTCGGGTCATCTCATCACCGTCCAGTTCTACGACTGGATTGGCTACTTGAATCTTGGCCACGATTTACTCCAAAAAGAGGGTTTTGAAATTGTTTGTGAAATAGCAATCCAGAGTGTGGAAAAACTCTAATTAGTAAAAATATTTAAACTTGCAGACACTACAACAACCTAGATAATTTTCAATTGTTATCTAAAATTCTGTCCACTTATCTGCTTATCAGAATGATCTGAGTATATAATTCAGTAGGTTCCATTCGTAGTAAATTCAATCTACTAGATACCTTGACAAAGGCATTTGATCACTTAATGATGAGCAAAAAACTTTTTAATGATTTTGATCCTTCCAAAAAATGACCCTGTCTCAAAAATTACGGCTTCAGCAGACCCAAACCCTTAAATCTGGGCAAATTTATAATTTTGTTATTGAGCACAAAAATTATCGGATCAACGAACCAGATCAATTTCTAGAAAACTCACGAATTAGCTTTTTTGCATTCTTAGATAGTGAGGATAACCTACACCATTTCAATAGGTTAGCAGCCAAGCAAATGGCAAAAACTAAACTTAACGAAATTTTACAAATTCCATCTATCAAACAAATCCAGATCTTTGAAGTGACTAATGCAAGTGAACAGGAGATGAATTCAAACAAGGTGGATGAGCTAGATCCAATTGATCAGGAGCAGGTTCGACTTCTGAAGAAATTATCTGGGACTTTTACCGTTGTGGAGAGAAGTGCTGCGAAAGGAAAAGAGGTGGAGTTGGAAAAATATCTAACTGAAAATATGAGCGATTATATCGATTCACAAGAATTACCTGTCTGACTGCTCTTGACTTTCAACCGCTCTGGGTTCTAGGACTATTCCATAGTTAACCTTATATTTCTTCCCCTCATTAGTAACATTTCGCCGCAGAGCAGCTTCGACAATTTGCCGCAATTCTTGCAACTCTCTCTCTCTACGTTGGTTCCTTTCTGCAGTCAGATCAGGTCTTGCTGCAGCTTGCTGTTCAAGAATATCCCTGCGCTCTGCAGACCGAGTCTTAGCCGTTTCCAACGATCCTGTATGACTCTGCATAAAGCAGTTGTATCTTGCCTGTTCAGACAAGTAACAATCCCTGCGGTACTTTTGCGCCGAGGCCCCAAAAGGTAGCATGAGGGTGAGAGAAAAAATGGTCCACCTAAAAATTTTCACAGGCTTTTGTCTTCTCATTCTGACGTTTAATATTGCTCAGGCTCAGGGAAATAATGTTCAAAGTGTGCCGTCAGATTTGCAAATTCAAAACCTGATTCGGAAAGAATCGGCTGACGCTGTTGACAGAATTTATGCTGCCGAACCAGAAGAAGTAAGAAATACAGCAAATCAAATTCAGGATGTCGCAAGTTCACAGCCACAACCATTGCCCTATGTACCTTTTCGGCTGAGAGAAGCAGCTCAAGAATCTTGGAATGCTGAACTGAAAGCGATGCGTGATGCTTACGATGCACACATCAAGGAACGTTTTGATCGCTTTACTGCCACTCGCAATAGAGAGATGCAACTGAAAGGTCGTCGAATGGATTTCACTGAGTACAATGGCCAGTTCCAACCGATTGAGCGCCGTTAAAAAAACTTGATGCAAAGAATATGGCAGGACCAAGGGTAGCAATGGCGATGAGCGGAGGAGTTGACTCCTCCGTTGCCGCGGCCTTACTAAAAGAAGAGGGCTATCAGGTGATTGGACTTCACCTAAAACTGTATCAGGGCCCTGAAGCAAAAAAAAGAATTAAAAGTTGCTGCTCGCTTGATGAAGCTCTGGATGCTAGGCTAATTTGTGAACGATTAGAAATTCCATTTTATGTTTTGGATTTTCAGGAGGATTTTCAGTCAAACGTAATTGACTATTTTATCAATGAATACGCTTTGGGTAGAACTCCAAATCCATGCGTAATGTGCAATCGCACGGTCAAGAGCGAACTACTACTGAAAAAAGCGGACGAGCTGGATTGTGAATTCTTGGCAACAGGCCACTACGCGAAAATTCTGAAAGATGACAATGGAAAAATTGAGCTCCATCGACCAAGAGATCGCAAAAAAGACCAGACTTATTTTCTTCATGGTATTCCTTATCACCAACTCCAGCGCTTGATCTTTCCGTTACAAGACCATATCAAATCTGAGGTCCGACTATTCGCCAAAAAGCTCAAACTTGATTCTGCATCCAAGCCAGATAGTCAGGAAATTTGCTTTATAGATGAAGACTATCGACAATTTCTGAAAGCACAGAATCGCATCACTGAAAACCCAGGTAACTTTATAAATTTAGACGGCAAAGTACTTGGCAAACACAGGGGAATTCCTTTCTACACTATTGGACAACGCAGAGGTTTGGGGATTAGTGACAGGACCCCATGGTATGTGGTAGCCATAAATGTTGATGAGAATCAGGTGGTTCTTGGCAAAAGAGAGAATCTCCTGTTCAATGAGATTCAAGTAAAAGATATCAACTGGCTCATTGAACAACCGAATGACCCCAGAGAGATCACGGTCCAGTTGAGATATTCTCATCGAGGATGTGAAGCGATATTGACACCTCTGGCAATAGATCAAGCGATATTGCATCTGCCCTATTCTGAGCGTGCTGTCACCGCAGGACAAGCTGCAGTGTTTTATGAGAAGGATCGAGTGCTCGGTGGTGGTTGGATCGAGAGTTGCTCCAATGAAGAAATCTCGATGGACATCCCTGCATGAACATCATTTTGATCGGTTTCATGGGAGCAGGTAAAACAAGTGTGGGGAGAAAATTAGCAAATCGCCTCGGTTATTTCTTCCTAGATACTGATCAGCAAATTGAGAAACAGCAAGGCTGCACAATCGAGGAAATATTTCGGTATGTGGGAGAATCAACGTTTCGGGATTTGGAAACCAAACTTTTGGAAAATCTCCAGAATGTGCACAATACGATTCTTTCAACAGGTGGGGGGATGTTTCTCCGATCAGAGAATCAAGAATTACTGAAAGGCATTGGTAAAACCGTTTATCTTCAGGTGGATCGAGAGACCCTAAAACAGCGGTTACAATGTGACCAACATAGACCCTTGCTACAGCAGCCAAACTGGCAAGAAAATGTTAACCAAATGCTACAGCAGAGAGAACCCGTTTATCTTACAGCTGATTTGACTATTAAAGCTCAAGACGGACCACTTAATGTGATGGTGAGTCGAATTATTGAAGCCATATGAATGGCTGAATCTCACAGTTTTGAAGATTCCCTTCAGCAACTCAACGAAGCTGTTCGTCGCCTTGAAAGCGGTGATTTGGCTTTGGAAGAAGCGCTGCAAGCTTTTGAGGAAGGTATCCGCCACAGCCGGGACTGCCACCGACTACTCCAAAGGGCGGAAGAACGCATTGAAATGATTTTGAAAAACGAACACGGCGAGTACGAGGTAGTTCCGATGAAGAACACCGAATAGCACGCCCTGACGCTCAGTTTCGGACTGCACTTGCAGTCGTGGTCCTGCTTCCAAAAGCAGAACCTAATGACGCCAGAAAACAATAGGCACAATCATTCAGAAGCTCAGATCACGATGAAATATTGAGGAACTGTCTTTCCTCAGCTTCAACGAATCGAATTTTGAACCCCAAATTTGTTGGATCCTGGTTTTCACAGTTTTGAAATCTTCATGACTTTGTCTGAAGAAATCACAGCAATCAAAGTATTGTTGGACTGCTGAAAATCTGGGCAAAGTTAGTCTTTGAATCCAACTAACTGAAGCCTACTCCAAACTCTTTCTGTCCGCCAATAGGTTACTGCCACTAGAAGACCCACCTCTTGGAACCAAGCGTCATCATCTCCAATTTCCTTACGAAGGAGAAGGATGTCAGATTCCAACAAAAACATGCTGATCAATGTCGAAGATGATGAAACACGTATCGCGATTGCCAACAATCAGATGCTTGACAATCTCTACATTGATTACACCCACCGAGCCCAAACCGTAGGGAATATTTACATCGGTAATGTGGTGAAGATCCAATCCTCATTTCAAGCCGCTTTTGTTGACTATGGTGCAGAACGTCATGGTTTCCTTGCAGCTTCTGATTTAAACCAAATGCTTTTCAAGGCACCAAGGGGGATTCGTGGGAGACCTGCCATCAATCAATTGCTTCATTCTGGCCAGAAAATCATGGTTCAGGTAGCAAAGGATGAGATTGCTCACAAGGGTGCCGCTTTAACAACGAATATTTCACTTCCTGGGCGTTTTCTCGTATTCATGCCTAATAGCGACAAGGGAGGAGTATCCAAACGAATCGAGGACAACGAAACGAGAACTCGCCTCAAGCATTTGCTCAAGGGTCTGGGAAGTGAAGACGCCTCGGCAATCATTCGCACAGCAGGAGTGGACCGAAGCTTGAGTGAATTAAAGCAAGATTTTATGACACTTCGGAGAACGTGGAATCAGATCAAACAAAGCTTTGAAGGTTCCTCAAATCCAACCCTCTTGCACCAAGAGGAAGATGCTGTCGTTAGGATGCTGCGGGATTACTTCACAGATGATGTGGGTGATGTCATCATCGATGATCCTGAAGCCTTCCAAAGAGCGTTAGAATTTTTCCAGACCAACATGCCAGGTCGTCAAAAGAAGCTTCAACTCTACCTTGGAGAGCGCCCAATATTCTCTGAGCATCGAATTGAAGATCAAATCGAATGGTTGAACCACCCCCAAGTGCCCTTGCCTTCTGGAGGTGGTTTAGTGATTCAGCCAACAGAGGCTCTTGTTTCGATTGATGTCAATTCTGGTAAATCTAACCAGGAAAAAAATATTGAGGAGACTGCACTCCGGACCAACATTGAGGCCGCTGAAGAAGTAGCGCGGCAACTTCGACTTCGGAATCTTGGGGGTCTGATTGTTATTGATTTCATTGATATGAACCATAGCCAGAATCGTCAGGCAGTAGTTCAATGTCTCTCAGAATCCCTGTCCAAAGACAAAGCTAAGTGGACTCTGGGCGAAATTTCCCAATTCGGACTAATGGAGATGAGCCGGCAGCGGATTGCATCAAGTCTCTCTCAAAGTGGAAAAGAATTTTGTCCGGCCTGCCATGGCTCTGGGAAAGTCATCTCGAACTCTTCGCTCGCAAATAAGCTGCTGCGACAGATGAGAGATCTGGTTCTAAGTGGCAAGATTCAAGAGGTACGTTTACGACTCCCCCTCGTGTTGGCGGAACAATTACTAAACCAGAAAAGAAAGCATCTCTATCAATTGGAGATGGAATATTCTCTTAGGATCAAGATCACGCCCGATCCCAGCCTTACTCCATGTGAGATTCCAGATATTGAACTTGTTGGGCGTGACGGAGCCCTCGTTCAGGAGGCCGTTGACAGTGATCCCAGTGAGGCCTATCGAAATCGTGATTTCAGAGCAAGAGCACGAAGGGATTTCCGCATCCACAAAGAACCTCATCCTGCTAAAGAGCAAAATGAGGAGCCAGAAGATTCACTTTTAGAAGAAGTGGCTACTCCTCTTGAATCAGTTGCTGAAAACAACTCAGGTAACGAAGACGAGGAGGATGAAAGCAAACAACAAAAATCTCGCTCAAGAAATCGCGGCAGAGGTCGTGGTCGTGGTCGTGGTCGTCCTGATTTCAACAATGAGTCATCAGATGATCAACTAGATCAACAGGATGATAACGTTGCTGAAGAAGATGAAAATGTTGCTCCAACAGATGAGTTTGAAGAACCTCCACCCAAA
>JAQWOT010000076.1 GCA_029245725.1 SAR324 cluster bacterium
CGGGCCCTTCGATTCTTACCAAAATAGATGTAGTCTGAATAAGCACTGTGAGGATAGTGCTTCTTTAGTTCTCCAAATTGCAGAAATTACGTCATTTGTCGAATTGACGCCAATGCTCCAACGCCAAAAAACTTGGTGAATTCTAAAAAACTATAAAGTAAAAGATCAATAAAATATATATTTAATGAATTAATCTGGCTTGATTATTATTTGTTGATAAAGATAAGCAATTTCAAATACAAACCTTATGAATTTAATTTGTGAACAAGGATAGAAACATTGTTTAGTGGCTGAATTTCGAGCTTTACGACATTTTTTCAAACTAAAGCAAAAATATTATACTTGACATATAAAGTTAGTGCAGGGTAATTTGTAATATAAGTTTAGGCTTAAATATAAAGTTATTTAAGCCTAAGTATCTGTTTTTATGAAGATCATTGGCGTTAGCAATGAATTCACGAAAAACAACTTTTACTCAGTGAAGAGTTCATAATTATCGTTAGAGTTTCGGCTACACAACCGAACTTCAATCCAGAAAGGCGGAAATGTATAGATTCAAATCAATGAAAACAGCTTTAGCTGCAATTATCACGGCATCAACTTGTATTGCGACCAGTTGTGTAGTCGCCAAGCCAAATATGTATGCAAATTTTCCAGTAACAGAAAAAACCTACAAAGGTAGTAAGACAAACTCGATATCTTACACGGGGCAAGCAGCGAGACATGTTCTTCACACGTCTTTGAAGAGTCTAGCTGGAAAGGGTAATGGGAAACCAAACCCTGAACTGAAAGCTTTGATGCTTTCATATTATTCGGGGAAAGAAGAAGGGCGAAAAATCATTGCTCCCACCTCCAAAAAAGAGTTTAAGATAAAGCAATCAACTATAGATAAAATATCTAAGGGCAAGGATTTGAAAGGAAAAACCTACAAAGGTTTAGTAACCGGTTTCCCAGGACAAATGAGTGGAACTGAAGTTTTTGAGTTCATGATTGACAAGGCTTCTTCCACGGATGGGGGGTTCGATCCACTTACAGGTTACAATTATCCACAACTAATTTCAAAATTTATGATGGGCGCTGTTTTCTACAGTCAGGCAGTTGATAATTATCTTGATGAAAAGTTGGAAGCAGACAACAAACCTAACAACAAACCATACAAAAAAGGGGCTCCGTACACTGGTAAGGAACATTCATGGGATGAAGCCTTTGGATATTTTGGTGCACCAGCTCATGCAATGACTTTGAATCCAGAAGAGGCTTACAATATTGCTAAACGAAAAGATGTAAAAACAGCAGATGCAAACGAAGATGGAGTTGTCGATTTAATCACAGAAATGACTTTTGGCCATGCATATTATGCAGCTGATTCAGACAAGGCCGGGACAAATTATATGAAAACGATTTTCAAGGCATTTGTGGACGGAAGAAATTTGATTACAAGTGCAGATGGAGCAGCTCTGACTGAAAAACAACGCACTGAACTAAAAAATTATGCTAATATTATTAAAGTAAATTGGGAAAAAGTAATTGCAGAGGCAGCATTCAAATATGCAGGATCAGTTTATAAGGATTTAGATAAACTAAACACCATTGTTGAAAGCAATGGAGATGCTTCAAAAGCTTTTGCAACCTATGGAAAACACTGGGGTGAATTAAAAGGATTTTTAATGGCCCTCGAAACAAGTGGTCAGGACTTGGGTGAAGCAGGAATTCGCATGAACCGCTTGGTTGGCTATGGGCCTGTACTCTTGGGTGGTGGACAAGTTCTGGGTATTGACAACAATGGTGGATTCATCACCGGCGGAAATCGATCAATGGAAGAATATCAGGTTCATATGATAAAATTGCAAAAAATACTAGGAGATACATTTAATTTGGAAGCCCGCAAGAATGATGTAACTGGACAAATGGATGGACTGTTAGAATCGTTGGGATCAAGTAGATCTGCTGAGAATGATTGAGATAGAGTTTAATAATGATAGAACAAGTCTTAGAAGTTTGGGTTTTAGAATGGACTAGTTCGTTTATAAATCCCCAGAAGCGAATATTCTGGGGATACCTACTCACAGCAACACTAATTGCATTTTTCTGGTTAAGATTCGTATGTAGTATTAATTTATATCAGAGTTGTAAAGTTATATTTAGCAAAGAAACATGGTTATCTACATCAGCAAAAACAGATTACTTAGTAATGCTGTTAAATTCTTTGCTTATAATAATAATTTCACCGGGGTTACTAGCAAAAGCAACAGTTGCTTACTTTGTTTACGATCTTTTTTCAATTTGGCTACAAGGTAAACAATACTTCACAGTGGAACCACCACAATGGATAATTGCTTTAAGTTTCACTTCTTTTCTATTTGTGTTTGATGACTTTGCGAGATATTGGGTACATAGATGGCTACATACGATACCAATATTATGGTCCTTTCATAAAGTTCATCACTCCGCAACAAGTCTAAATCCCTTCACAATATTCCGAACACATCCAATTGAAAGTATAATTTTTTCAACAAGAAGTGCAATAGTGCAGGGATTGACAACGGGACTCTTTTTTTTTCTGTTTGGGAATCAAGTCAGCCTACTAATTATCTTAGGTGCATCAATATTTACTTTCAGTTTTAATGCGCTGGGATCCAATTTAAGGCATAGTCCAATTTCAATACGTTATTGGGAATCTGTTGAATACGTATTGATGTCACCTGCTCAACACCATATTCATCATTCTGTTGCTGAAGAACACAGAAATAAAAATTATGGGGTTGCCTTATCTATTTGGGATTGGTTGTTTGGGACTATATGTTTGGCTAAACAAAATGAAAATTACAACTATGGACTGAATAATAAGACTAAAGAAGATGTACATGATTTGAAAATTATTTATTTGAAACCTTTCAAAGAAGTTTTATCAATTTTGAGGAAAGGAAATCCGGAAAAGAAAAAATTAAGTATTGTGAAATATTAAAATTCTAAAGGAGAAAAATGAGGAATTTACTTATATTGATTAAATTGTTTTGCTTAATCCAAATTTCAGTACCAGTACAGGGAGCAGAAAAAGTAGTCAACATTTATTCAGCTCGAAAGGAAGAGTTAATCCTGCCACTTTTAGAAATGTTTAAGAAAGAAACAGGCATTGGATACAAGCTAATTACCGGAAAAGCGGATGGATTACTGAAGAGACTTGAAATAGAAGGAAAGCTAAGTCCTGCAGATGTTTTCATAACTGTTGATGCAGGTCGTCTACAGAGAGCAAAGGATGCTGGTGTTCTTCAACCTGTACAAAACGCTAAATTTATAAATAAAATACCAAAAAATCTTCGAGATGATGAAAATTATTGGTTTGGTCTTTCACAGCGATCGCGAACGATTATTTATAATAAAAAACAGGTAGATTCACGAAAACTCAGTACTTATGAAGATCTAGCGAATACAAAGTGGAAAGGCCAACTTTGCATTAGATCCTCAACAAATATCTACAACCAGTCATTGGTAGCGTCAATGATTGTTGCAAATGGAATTACGAAGTCAGAAAAATGGGCAAGAGGGCTTGTAAAAAATTTTGCTAGACCCCCAGCTGGTGGTGATACTGATCTTTTGAAGGCAACTGCAGCAGGGCAATGCAATATCGCATTAGCAAATACATATTACCTAGGTCGAATGAAAAATAGTAAATCAGAGCAGACACGTAAAGTTGCAGAGAATTTAGTGGTATTCTGGCCTAATCAGAGTGATAAAGATCGAGGAGCACATGTAAACATCAGTGGAGCAGGCATTACCAAATATTCGAATAATGTCGAGTATGGAAAAGCTTTGCTTGAATACTTAGTGAAAGATGAGTCTCAAAGATGGTATGCTGAGGTAAATAATGAATATCCTGTTGTTGATGGTGTAATGATGTCAGATACATTAAAAGAATTTGGCAATTTCAAGGCTGATTCAATAAATTTATCAAAATTAGGTGAAATGAATGGGGAAGCTGTGAAACTCATGGACCGAGCGGGATGGAAGTAAGATAAATATGGTTTTTGAAAAAAATCTTACTTCGGATAAAGCCTTTTTCTTTAGGTCTGGTAATTATTAATTGAATTATTAATTAAAATTAGGGGAAGAAGGCCTGCTAAGACAATGGCAACAGATGGAATTGAAGCATCAACCAATCTTTCATCTGATGCTAGTTCATAAGCTTTTACTGCTAATGTATTGAAATCAAATGGCCTAAGGATAAGTGTGGCTGGCAATTCTTTAATTACATCAACGAAAACTAAAAGTATTGATGTGAGAATAGAAACTTTTAAGATTGGAAGATGTATACGAAGAAATGTTTTTTCACTTGTAATTCCTAGAGTTTGTGATGCTTTGTCCATGTTTGGACGTATTTTTTCAAGTCCAGATTCAACAGTATTAACACTAATTGAGAGAAATCTTACCAAATAAGCAAATTGAACAGCAAACAATGAACCACTAAAAATCAATCCGTATGACGTGCTAAAGAGAGAACCAAAAAGTTCATCAAACTTGTGGTCGATAAAAGCTAATGGAGTGATTATTCCAATAGCTATTATAGTCCCAGGTAGCGCATATCCCATAGAAACAAGACGAACAATTAAATTCATGGTGAATGTTGGGATAATTCTTTGGCAGTAGTTCAAAGAGAACGCTATTAATAGAGAAATTATTGATGCAACGGAGGCAAGTAGAACACTGTTATAAATTAATTCAGTGAAACCAATACTTAATATATTGTTCCAAGCTGAAGATGACCAGATTAATAATTGTATAATTGGTACAAAAAATCCAAATACTATTGGGATAGAACACGTAATATAAACAATGAAAACCTCGAAATTTTTCAATTTATATTCAGAAAACTTAGTTCTTACTCCGATAGAGTTATAATACTTAATTCTTTTCCTCGAATACCTTTCAGTAGCTATCAAAACGAAAATAAAGATTAATAATAATGCTGCCATTTTGGCAGCGGTTGAATAATCTCCCAACCCAAACCATGTTTTGAATATTCCTGTAGTAAAAACGCTTACACCGAAATAAGAAACTGTACCATAGTCAGCGAGAGTCTCCATTAATACTAATGATAATCCAACCAATATTGCTGGTCTAGCTAAAGGGACTGCAACATTCAAGAAAGACTTCCAAGGTCCGCTGTTCAAAAGTCTTGAAATCTCAATAAAATTAGCTGATTGATTCAAAAAAGTTGCTCTGGCTAACAAGTAAACGTATGGATACAAAACAAGTGAAAACATAACGACAGCGCCACCAATTGAACGAATCTCTGGGAAAAAATAATCTCCATAGTCCCAACCCATATAATTTCTAATAGTGGATTGAACTGGTCCTGCGAAATCAAATATTCCAGTATATGTGTAGGCAATAATATAAGATGGCATTGCCATAGGTAATATTAATAACAGTACAATAATCTTTTTTAGTGGGAAACTACATACTGCAGTTAACCATGCTGTTGGAATCCCCAATAACAAACTTCCAAAACTTACACCCAAAGTTAAAATCAAGGAATTAATTACATAATCTTGTAAAACAGTTTCTTTTATATGTTCCCAATTATCGTTTGAAGCATCAAACACCTCAATCAATATTGTATAAACTGGTAACAAAATAATTGAAAATAGAATTAAAGCATAACCAAACCAAAATTTCTTCCTAGTTGATTTCATAACGATTAATAAACTGTTCTTTCTATAATTAGCTGTATGCAGTGTTGATTACACCAAATTAACTTACATTAATTTTTAATTTTAGCATATAATAAATATTTTTTAATAAATAATATTTTGAGTAATTTATTATTTTCTAGCGATGGTGCAACTGCATTGTTTGGAGAAGTAAAGTGAGCCACAATTTGCAGATCTACCGATGTACTGTCTTCACTGCGCACAATCAGACTACATCCTCTTTGGTAAGAATCGAAGGGCACAACGTTACAGCTGCTAAGCTTCTCAACTAAACTTTAAAACAAAGTTCAGGGGCAAGGAACCTGTCCTCAAAGATCCGGATCAAAAAGTTACACCTCGAAGCACCAGGGCTCAGAGCCATTGGCAGAATTCTCTAGGTACATCACAAAATGGTTCCTACTTGGCTTTTCTAGGTGTCTTGACAGTAACCAGTCAGTCAATTCAAGACGATGGGCTGCCCTTTTATTGAAGTAGATAAACTCTGCAGCCTTGTTGCAAAAAAACCAAATGCTGGATCTGGAAAGCAGTCGATTCTAGTATTGGTAAAGTGCTTGGCCTTGTCTGGGGTTGTAGGTCGATCATAACTGCCAGATGTTTTCAAGCAATTAAAGAACTTGCCTACCATAGGTTATGGCACATACTTTCTCAAAACCTATGAGGATCTGATCCCCCTCAACTCTGTATCACCAAGGCAAGATATTCACGAATCAGATCGAAAAAATCAACTATGCTTAGGCGCTAACGCCTTGTTTCCTCCACTTATTCTTAAATAGTACAAAACCCATTTAACTATTTATCAAAAAAACTCATTTGTATATTTGAGTAAAACAATTTTATGAATCTCACATAATAAATAATAAGTATGTCTCTTAAATAACTGATATTTTATTATTTATTTAAAGTTAGTAACTACTAATAAATATACTTGACTTTAAAATAACAAAGAATTAGTATTTACTAATTATTGCTCAAGAAAAAAGATATGTGAAAAAAGGTTTCATTTAATTGCTGAACTTAAGTCTTTAGATTTTAAACATTACTTAGCTTTTACTATGACTAAATCTGAGTTCAAAAAGATAATATTATCTATTCTCTTTTTAGCAATTTTGATAAAATTGATATTTTCATTTCTGTTTTAATAAAAAGAATTGAGAAAACAAATGAGTGTACCGGACTGTGGGGAACGTTTCAATAAACCATATTCAGATTCAACATTTTGCATCATTTATTATTTTTCGATGATAAGCCTTAACAGTTGTTTAGTTTTCTCATTCTTTTTATTCAGCAACTGTCCATTTTGTTAAAGTTGATTTTAACATCAAGAATTACTGAACTTTAAGAACTGGATCAGTACTAATAACATAAATTTTTGTAGCAACATGGAGTGGTATGATTATTTTTGTTTTATCTTGTTCTAAATTGACAGTTAACAAGTCATTTGATTTATAAAGGAACTTGTGTGTTTGCCCTGGTACTACATTTTGTTGATGAAGGGATTGTAATATTTCTTCAGAATCTTCTAGTTCTTCAGAAATCATTAAAATTTCAACAATAGTATCTTCCGGAGTATTGTCCAAAGTAAAGTTCCCAGCTGGAAGTGAGAAACCTGGCATAGGAGTACCGTGGGGACATTTTTCAGGATAATTTAGAAATTTTGCTAATTTTTCAACTACTGTAGGGGTCATAGCATGCTCGAGAAGATGTGCATGTTTGTGAACTTCATACCAGGGTATTTCGAGTGTATTGCACAAAAAATACTCGGCTAAATTATGTCTGAAAGCAATATCTTTAGCGTAACTTTCACCTTCAGCAGTAAATAAGATTTCTTTCTTCTTATCGAATTTGACTAAACCATCTCTTTGCATTCTTTGTAAAGTTGCATGAACTGTGGGGGGTTTCGTCTTTAACCTTTGTGCAAGTGTGACACTTTTCAATTTTTCACCAGCATCTCTTAAATGGTATAACAAAAGTAGATACTCTTCAATAACTGTTGATTGTTTTTCTGACATATTCATTTTCTCATTGTGAGTATTTAACTTAGTTTTTCTGAGACATTGATAAAATATAAGCTCATCATTTATTGAATGTTTATGTAATTAACATTTAGTTTTTTTTAGATCATCCTAAATTTTTTTTAGCTAAGGCAAATAAATAAAATTAGTGAAAACTGATTAAAACCATTCACTGGTATAATTCTTATTTTTGACAACTCCAAAATACTAGGAGGACCGTATGAATTCAATAAAAAATAATTGTTGTAATCCTTTTGATAAATCAGAACCTCTATACCCAATAATTATGAAGGATGCTCTTGAAGAGATATCACCTTTGTTCATCTGCTCATCAGGCTTCTTCATTAGAACACTAAATCCAATTGAATTGCAAATGGAGATGAAACGCGATGTCTCTGTCCTTGTCAAAAATTATTATGATACAGGATTAACCATGTTTAAAGCTCGCGAGGAAATGTGTGACAATCATCTACTAGCAATGTTGTCTAGAATCTTTCACTTTTGGATGATTGCTCATCAATGG
>JAQWOT010000077.1 GCA_029245725.1 SAR324 cluster bacterium
CAAATCGTTTAATTGATTACAGGCCCTAATTAAAAAATAATTTATTTTAAAAAGGATTTTTCGTTCAATTTTGTAAGAGATGAGATTTTTTAAAATCATTGACGCCCCTAGAATTCAGGCTCCCAAGCAAATATCTTGTGGGGGCAAAAAAGAGGAAGGGTTCATGCAGATGGGCAGTCATCTACCATGACTCATTCAGCTAAGTAAGGAGTTTCCATGGAAATGTTTCTAGGTATATTACTGATTTTAATTGCACTAACGGGTGCGAGCCTAATCGCTATCTTTTTCTTCCGCAAAATATTTCAATCCCATCATCACGGACCAGTATATCCATCCTCAACGAACCGAATCACACCAGAGCATAGTCATGGGAACTCTGAACCCCACACCTAAGGAAAAGGTTTCAGACCATCCATGAAATCAGGCTTCGGCTTGCTTCTCCAATCCAACGAAATGGGCTAAACCCTGGGAGGGCCAGGCTCACCATGACCAATCCCATCAGTACTTGAGTCCCATATCTATCATTGAATTCCATGAACTTTCTACGGGGAGCATGTGGTAGAAAATAGGGCCAGACAGAACTTCCATCAAGCGGTCCGATGGGGAGCAGATTGAAGAGACACAAATTCATGTTGATTAAAGAAAACCAGACAAGCAACTCGCCCAGAGGGAAATCCCAGACAGTTTGCCATCCCCCCTGAAAGCTCATACCCAACAACCACGCTCCCATGCTAGCAAGGATTAGGTTGCTTAGCGGGCCTGCTGCAGAGACATATAGATCTGCATTTCTTATCCTGAAATTACTTGGATTTACAGGTACTGGCTTAGCGTAACCAAAGCCAGCAAACAGGAGCATCAAGCTTCCGAACAGATCTAGATGAGCGAGTGGGTTCAACGTAAGTCTTCCCATATACTTCGCAGTCCCATCCCCACATAGATAGGCGATCGCAGCATGTGCGAATTCATGGAAAGTCAACGCAAAGAGTAGAGAGAAAATAAGTAAAAGCATCAATTGTGGTTCAAGTTGAAAAATCATTTCTTCTTATTTTCTCCTCAGCAAAATCGTTGGCAGATGCAATTGGTCTGTTTTGTAATCTCCAGTTAGCAGATACATCGCTAGATTCACATAAAACCTCAGTCCTGTTTCTATCTCGGTTGGGTTGGGATTTATTCTAACTTGATTACGCACCATGGACTCCCAACTAAATCGCTTGGAGCGATTCCAAATCATGATAAATCTCCCATCTTGCTCCAAAAGTCGGATCGGTACTCCTTGATTTCCCAGAAGCATTTTCTTCTCAAGGAGATAAAAACTGTAGGAGAGAACGTGGCTGCGACTCATTGTTTCCCAACTCGATTCTGGAAAAAGCAGCTTACTCCAAAGTACCCATTCTTCTTCAATTGCCGAGGTCTGTAAAGAACAGTGGTCTAGCATCAATGTTCCACCTCCAGCAAAGAAATCTCGCCATCGCCATTTTTCTTCAATAGTTAGTTCAGGAGGTGAAAAACAGAGAGGAACATGGAGAAAGGGTTTTTCCCAAAGTGGGAAGGTTAACCAGTCCGACCACTGCTGCTGGGGAGACATTGTAATCGTAGTTCTCCCCTCGATGGCTTCTCTGATAGATGTGATAGCTCTGCTGGGTTTTGGATTACTATCCAAATAGAGAGAATGCCACTCCAAACGGTCTCCAGTCAGCCATCTCTGGGAATTGAGGTGATT
>JAQWOT010000078.1 GCA_029245725.1 SAR324 cluster bacterium
TATAGCTGTTGACACCTTTGTTAACGATATTAAGCGAGCAGTGATTCGCAGCGGTAAAGCCGGATTTATTGCGACACTTGAAGAACGCCAAGATACTCGTGCAGAATTAGCTGACCAGGATATGAATGCTTCTGCTGATACTCGGATGGAAATGGGTGAAGAAGATGGGGCGAATTTCGCGCTTTCCGGGACGATCAATTCCATAGTTGATCAGCTAGATGGTCAACGCGTCACCTACTATCAAGTAGATCTAAAACTGATCAATCTGCAGACAGCTCGCGAAGTTTGGAATGGTAGTAAGAAAATCAAGAAATTCATGGAGCGCAAATCTTTTTCCTTCTAGAGTATGGAACTCTGGCTCCCAAACTTTAATCAGTTCTGCTACAAGTTACTTATATGTAAGCTGATCAAATTGGAGGAGGGTGAAAGAATATACATTGATTGTTTACTCAACCTTGACAGAATTTTTTCTGTTCTCATTGACAATACGAAAGTCATCAATTCTTCTTTCACCAACCTCAATGATGCTCAAATTCAAAATTCTTCTAGCAATGAGAAAAAATTACGCTTCCCAAAAACTTCTCTCCAGGCATAAGGAGTCATTATGAACAAAAAAGTAATTTCCCAACTTGGTGCAGCACTCATTCTGGCCGGAGTAGTTGCTTGTTCAGGATCTTCTGGAACAACCAAAATTGAACCTGTGGCGTTAGAGCAAGATCCGAATCTCTGCTACTTCGATGGTACAGAAATGCGTGCTCCTGATTGGATTTGTGGCACCCCAGTTGAGGGATATCCTGTTGCTGCAGTGGGGTCTTTTCGAGATACCAAAGCAGGGACCAGTTTTGCTAGAAACCAAGCAACCATGGATGGACGGGTACAACTAGCCACCGAAATGAAAGCCAAGGTTGGGGCGATGGTGAAAAACCATGCCGAGACAACCGGAGTGGGTGACCAAGAGACTGTTGATGCGGTTGCTTCGGTCACGCAGCGGCAAATCACTGCAGAAATCCTCTTCGGTGCTAAAGCAATCAATTACCGCAAGGGTCCTGACGGGACAACCTACGCCTTGGTTGTAATGGATCCTCAGCAAGCAGCTAATGCAGCCAAGCAGGCTATTCAAACAAGTTATAAAAACAAGCAAGCTCAGTGGCAACGTTTCCTTGGTGAAAAAGCCCAAAATGAGCTAGAAGCTGAAATGGATAAGATGATCAACTCCGAATTTGGGGCTGCTCCACAATAAGGTTCCTCGAAGAGTGGGATTCACACCTGTGAGTCCCACGCATTTCATTCGGAACTTCGCAAGCAGGAACGGCTCTAATCGGAGAAAAGATGATTCCATCCAAGCGGCTACTCCCCACCTTCTTACTGCTGTTTCTTGTTTCTTTCCTGACCATTTCTTGCTCTCAGCAATCTTCTCGCTCTCCCCAGCCCGTCAGCCAAAACCAAAAACCAGATTGGATCAACAAAGTTCCTGTTGGGCACTACTTGGGACAGGCAAGCTATGCTCTGCAAACAGTCAAGCAGGCTCGGGAGAAGGCCTTGAATACTGCCGTCAGCCTGTTGGTTGTGGCAAAGGCTGGCAACACTGCTGAAGTGAGTGGCGATGTCCAGAACAAAACGACCAGTGTCATTAGAGGAGGGCGTGAAAGTCTGACAAATTCCTCAACAATCAACACAACCGTCACCATTTCTGGACAAGAAATCCCTGTGCAATTTCGAATTGTGGAATTTTGGCGTGATCGAGAGGCAGGCTACATTTATGTGCTTATTGAGGATTTAGCGGCGTGAGGATGGAATGCTGAAATTGCTGAGCAAACACGTTTTCCTAATCGGGATCTTCCTGATTTTGACGATCCATACCGCCTCCGCGCAGTTGCTGGGACTGGCTCTCTCTTTGGGAAATACCCTGGCAGGCTATATTCTCGATATTTATCTGCGAACCGAGAACACCTTGGACATTAATGGTGCTCCAGATTGGTATTTGCGCAATGACGATGCGGAGTGGGATTGTGCTTTCGGATATGCTCCAGGAAGCCTGGCCTCTGTGGAAAAAGCGAAAACAGAAGCCACCAAAAATTTAGTTGCACAGCAGGAACAGTATGTTCAGTCAGCAATCAGAGATGAAGTCCAACGACGCAAACCAAGAGATGAGAAGGAGTATCAACTCATAGAGCAGTTCCGAAATGATCCTGAATTAAAAAACTTTGTGACCGGGCAGCGGCAATTTCTCAAAATCACCTATGACGACGATGTCAGAGCAGCTTTCGTGAAGGCTTGTTTAAGTCGAGAGATCGTCGTTGCCTACCAAAAAGAGCGGCTCCAAAAAATCACAACTGAGCTCTCCAAAAACCGCGCTGAATCAGCATTTGGAGAACTAGAAGCTCACTTGGACCAGCCTGAACTGGATTTGAATACCCCTGCTGATCTAGAACGACCAGCCTCTGGTAGTAAAAGCGCCTTCGAAGAGCTAGATCAGGAAATTAGTCTCCCAAATAACTAGCAGCTTCCTTCTGTATCGATTCCTCCTCAACCAAGCCGATCCCAAGTTGGCAATGACCAACTCTTCCGACTAGAATTCACAGGATCTCTCTAGCAGTCTCGATTACTAATGACACCATCTGGCATGGTGGTGTTGCACAATTCAGCCTTATTCAAAGTGGCACCTTTTGCAAAACTCAGATTAGCGCCACTCAAGTCTGCTCCACTTAAGTCTGCACCAGTTAGGTTTACTCTACTTAGGTTCGCAAATAACAAATTAGCTTTGCGTAAATTGGCTTCGCGTAAATTAGCTTTACGAAAATTGGCTTTGTATAAGTCTGCGCCAGTTAGGTTTGCTCCAGTCAAATCAGCTTCCCGTAAATCCGATTCTCTAAGATTAGTCACTGATAGATCTGATCCCATCAGGTATGCGTGAAACAAATCAACTTCTCGGAGATTGGATCTCTGTAAGTTGGCATTTCTTAGTTGAGCATATCCTAAATTCGCTTCAAATAGATTAGCATTTCGAAGATTGGATCTCTGTAAGTTGGCCCTTGTAAGATTGCTACTTCGAAGACTGGCGCTACTTAAATCACACCCAACACACTCCTTAGTTTCCAAGCAGTTTCTTTTTGGCTGCTTCACCAGATAAGACTATACTACTTTGATTCGTGTCTACTTGGGCTGGATAACAGTCTCTATTGGCGATTGAACCATCGGGCATTGTTGTGTTGCAGAACTTGGCACCCAACATTGAGGCCCCTTGAAGATCAGCAGATAGGAGAATTGTAGCTGTCAGGTTAGCGCCTAACAGATTAACATCCCGTAAATCAGTACTAATTAGAATCGCACCACTTAGGTTAGATGCAGATACATTTGCTCCTCTCAAATAGGCACTTCTGAGATTTGTGTTCTGTAAATTTGCTCCGCTTAGATTCGATTGATTCAAATTACTTTCACTCAATTTTGCATCTCTCAAATCTGACCCACTGAGATCCATTCTAAGGATCCGCAATCCTTTTAGATCACACCCAACACACTCCTTGGTCTCCGGCAGTTTCTTCTTGGCAGCTTCGCCAGATAAAAAATTACTGGGTAACGTACTGGGTGAGGGTGATGACTTCAGCGTCATTAGTTTGAGTTTCGCCAAGTTGCGCTGAGGTGTATCGGGGAACATCTTGATGAATTCTTCCAGAATTGCTGGATCTTCCGAGTCTTTGACAACTTCCCAAGCTTGAGCTGCAAAGTCCTGATTCGATGCACTCTCTGTAGTAGCTGTTGTCGTTACACCTTCTGCTGGGACAAAGAAGAAATCACCCGTCACTGAGGACGAATCCCAGGGAACCTGCTTGTTGTTGCTGTCTTGCTGCACATCTGCCCGTACCCGCTTGAAGACTTCCTCCAAGCGCAGGTCTGGGGTGATCATGTGCTGTAGCAGTTTTTCGGTAAATAAGCCGTTATCACCCTCACCATCTGCAGCAACATCACCTGGTGCCGTCGCATAGGAGATGAACGAACCTGTGGGGGCAATCACTTGAGCTAGTCCTCGGCTGCTACTACGGAAACTTCTGGCAAATGGATTGTTCCTGCAGGCATCCAGAATCACCACATTCATCCCATTGCCTGCGACTTCCATTTGGCCCAGTAGTTTGCCCACTGGTACCGCATCGTAGGTCACGTCAAATTCATTGCTGGGATTAATATCAGTGGGCAGCAGGTAGTTCTCTCCTTCAATCTGCATCCCATGACCCGCAAAGTAGAACAAGCCTACCCCGTTGCTACCACGTAGGTCTGCACCGAACTTACGAATAGCCTGATCCATCTGCCGTTGATCTGCATCGGTCAGCATCATGACATTGAAGCCCAGTTGCTTCAGGGTACTGCTAATAGCCTTTGCATCGTTGGCAGGATTGCGTAGTGGGCCAGTGTGAATGTATTTCGAGTTGCCGATCACCAGTGCCTGTCTGACGTTGGTTTCCACTGGCCGGATCGCTCACTCCTGCGCCCAAGAAGTTGGCACAATCAGCAACAGCAGCAAAACAAAGTAGATGGAATACTTACGGATCATCATAGCCTCCAGGTGAGAGAGGAATTTCTACAAATGTTTTTCCAAGTCTATAACTGAAAGAGTGCAAAGAGTATCAAATTCTAGAGATGTAAATCCAGAACTGAATACTCACCACTACGATCATAGACAATTTGAAATCCATCCCGCAGGACTCCCACTGTTCCCACATCCAGTGGTTGAGCCAGCCAGTCCAACTGAGAGAAGCCAAACTCGACTTCCAGGTCCTCTTCATAGAACACACGGACAGAAGTGAGCTTACCGTAGTCCTCAAGATGGACTGAGGCTGGTTTGCCGAAGTCGTTTGTCCAACCCAAGTCTTGTAGATAACTTTCGTACTCCGTGCAAAGTAGGACCAGGTCAATATCGGAATCCTGCCGAGCCTCATCTCGTGCATGGAAACCCACCAGGATTGCTCCCTCCACCAGGCGCTGAGGCTCAACCCACTACAGAAATACTTTCAGAAATACTTTCAACTGATCTTTTGGGGAGGATTGGTTCATTTGTGGGATGGCTGGTGTGGATTTGAGTTATATTTCTACTCTTTCTGCTGTATTTGCAAAAACATTGTCTACATGATGCTATCTCAAATTTCGCTCATATCTCTGGAGAAAATACAATGACAACACAGAACATAGGCATCCTGCATCCTGGTGAAATGGGGATATCTGTTGCTGCTTCTGCAAAAAATTCTGGACATTCGGTTTTCTGGGTGTCGCAGGGTCGCAGCGAGGCTACACGTGCCAGAGCAGAACGGTTCAACCTGCATGAGTTGCGGAGTCTTTCAGAGCTCTGTGAAACTTGCTCCATGATCATCAGTGTCTGTCCACCCAAATATGCAGGTGAACTAAGCCAGCAGGTATTGCAGGCAGGCTTCAAGGGCATCTTTGTGGACGCTAACGCCATCTCTCCAATGCGCTCTCAAGAAATTGGATCACAGATGGCTCTTGCAGGGGTTGAGTATGTAGATGGTGGGATCATCGGTGGCCCTGCCTGGCAGGAAAACTCGACCTTTCTTTATCTCTCCGGGCTCCAATCTGCACAAGTGGCCGACTGTTTCGAGCAGGGCCCGCTGGTCACCCGAATCATTGGGGAGGAAATTGGCAGGGCCTCAGCAATGAAGATGTGCTACGCAGCCAAGACGAAGGGAATGACTGCTTTGCTCTGCTCCATTGTGGCCACCGCTAACGAGTTGGGAGTGTGGGAAGACCTGGAGCGACACTGGTCGGCTGAAGTGAGTGATGCCGGCAGAAAAACTGTCGAAGATATCCGGAAAGTTACTGCCAAGGCCTGGAGATTTTCCGGTGAAATGGAGGAGATCGCTTCCACTCTTGACTTTGCAGGGCTTCCAGATGGCTTCCACAAAGCTGCTGCGGATACCTACCAGCGAATGGCTCATTTCAAGGATCACCAGGAATTGCCTGAACTGGAAGAAGTGCTTCGATCATTAGTGCGTTCAAGCTGATAAAGTCACTGCTCTGGAGCCCACAAACATCTTGGAAGCGATAGTGCCTGTATCTCAGAAAAAACTGGATCAGGTCTTCAGGAGTCTGTCACTATCTTTTTCTGTTTCCGAAATGCCCGACTGAAGACATAAACCAAGACGAGGAAAATCAACGAGAGGAATAGTATCACGGGGATCAGCAGCGCAGGATGGGCCAGCGATACAACCCAGATCATCGAAGTTGCAATCACGGCAAACCAGATAACGGCTACGCCACAAGCCGCAAATAGAGTGGGCTTGCCACCCAGTTTCCAATCTGCTGCCAGTAGATTGGATTTGAAGCGCTTGCCACAGTGAGGACAGGATCTCGCCAAGTAGGAGAGCTTTCCTCCACATTCGTCACAGTTGAAGACTCCCATCACTCCCTTCAAATTGGTTTTTCGGAAAGCCCTTGGATTTCACAGCTACTTCATCCAGTTTCATCGAGAAAAGCCTCTGGCTCCTGAATTCAGTGGCAAATCAAGGATTTCGTGCAGGTTGCGGACGGTGCACCATGCTGCTGGTTTCAGTTCACCCTCCGGGTTGTAGTGGACTCCCCGCCAGCCGATTTTCTGGGCACCTTCAACGTCGCTCTGCCAACTATCCCCGATCATCACAACATCCTCTGATTCCGATAGACCTGCAGCAGCAGCAGCCTTATGGAAGGCTTCAGGATGAGGCTTCTTCACACCCAATTCCTCGCTGGTGTACATCGCTTCGAAAAAGGGGGACAG
>JAQWOT010000079.1 GCA_029245725.1 SAR324 cluster bacterium
ATTATTTTTTAAAATTGGTCCTGGTAGTGGTAAACGATTACTTGTTATACTAAGAATCAAAGCACATAGAAAAGAAAATCCCATTGATGTGGTGTCTTTCCAATTAAATATTTCCTTAGCCAAGATATAGCAGCCCATGCCTGAAGCCGCAAAGACAACCCCAGCTAATAGTCTTACTTTAAAAGTAAACCTCACGAGTGCATATGCTGCCATGGATCCAAATACCACGGCAATCAAACTAGCAGCTATAGATATCCAAACTGAATTGAAAAAAGTTCCGAAGAAATTACCTCGACTACCAGAAAATGCATCACTCCAAGCATCTAATGTTGGTTCAAAGTCAATCCAGGGTAAGTAAGTTGGTCCACCAGTAACGGCAATTGGTGATTTGAATGATGTGACAAATATCCAATAGAGTGGGAATAGAGTGAATATTAGCCAAGCAATACATAAAATTTGGGTAATGATTTTTTGATTTGAATTTTTATTCATGACTTTTTCTCAACGTCTTTTCTCGATTTGGGGTTTTAATATAACCATGTAAATCAATCCAAAAATGATGATAAAAATCAGAAATAAAAAGCTTATCGCAGAAGTGTAGCCGAGATTAAACTTCTTTAATCCTTCTTGATAAGCGAAAAGAGTCAGTGTTTCTGTAGCGATACCCGGCCCTCCTCCTGTCATGATATAAACTGTATCTATAATTTTAAAAGCCTCTACAATACGAATAAATATAACCGCAGCTGACAGAGGCAAAAGCATTGGGAAAGTGATTCCTAAAAACATTTGTAAAGAGGAGGCATTCTCTAACCGAGCTGCTTCAAAAATATCAGCAGGTAAAGACTGCAAACCAGCAAGCATCATTAAGATAACAAATGGAGTCCATTGCCAAACTTCCACAGTTATCAGAGACCCATAACTCCAAATATTTTCAGTAAGAAAAGGTGGATTCGCATAGCCAAAGAATGTAAATACTTGGTTTAAGGGACCGAACTGTTGATTGAACATAGTCTTCCATAACAATGCTACTGCAATTGGTGTCATCAGCATTGGTAGAAGAAAAGTAATTCGATAGAGTTTCTCTCCTGCAACTTTACTATGTAATGCCAGCGCGATAGCGAACCCCAAAATATATTGTAAAGTTACAGATACAAAAACAAAAATACTTGTATTTCCAATGACAGACCAAAATCTTTCTTGTCCAAATAGTTTAGTGTAGTTTCCAAAACCAATGTATTTAGGAGGTAATGGTGGAACAAGTCTGGAGTTTTGAAAACTCAAGTCCAGAGTGTAGACAAGCGGGAAAAGTGTAACAAGCAAGACAACTAGCGTAGCCGGCCAAATGAAAACATGACGAGACCAATCTCTCATAATTAGGTTCCGGTATTGAGTAGTGATTGGATTTCAGTATTTGTTGGCATAGCAGGAGCCGTTCCTGTCTTGGTTACCGACAGGGCCGCTGTAGCAGACCCAAATAAGATGGCATCACGCAGGGACTTACCACTGGCTAAGGCATGTGCAAATCCGCCATTGAAGGCGTCTCCTGCTCCGGTCGTTTCAACAACTTTCCCAGTCATATCGAAGGCTGGGATGTGTTCATCTAATTCATCATTAAGCACATAGCAACCTTTCTCACCTAGGGTGATTAAGGCGGTACCAACACCCATCTCGCGTAATTTCAAAGCTGCTTTTCTAGCATCATTGGCATCATTCACCTGAATACCTGTGAATGATGAGGCCTCCGTTTCATTGGGAGTTGCATAATCTGCGAGAGCAAAGATCTCTAAGGGGACTTCCGTAGCGGGCGCTGGGTTGAGAATGGTTGGAACACCATGAGCTTTGGCAATCTCCAATCCTCGATTAACAGCAGGTGAAGAGACCTCAAAGTTAGTCATGAAGACCGATGCTTCAGCGATTCTGGAGGTCGCTTGCTCTACATGCTCTGGGCCAAGTAATCCAGCAGCTCCGATCACGACAATGATCGCATTATTGCCGGTAACATCATCAATAATAATATCCGCAGCTCCCGTGTCCTGTTCTTCTGTGCGGAAAACATACTCGGTGTTGACGCCTTCAGTGGAATACAAATCAAGAGCGATTTTTGCGAAGGCATCTTCACCAAGCATTGCAATGAAGCTAACTTCTGCCCCAGCTCTTTTGGCAGCTATCGCCTGATTAGATCCCTTCCCCCCAGGTCCAAGTTTAAATAGGGGACCAATCACTGTTTCGCCCATCACAGGCATTCTTGGTGTGCGGAAGGCGAGATCAGCAACGAAAATACCTAAAATTACGACTGGCTTCATGTGTTGCTCTCAAACTTATTGAAGATTGTCAGACTACGTTCCCGTCTGGATCTAAGACCCCTTTTACCAAGACAAAGCAGCCATAGGGTCTCCTCTCATTTCCAGCACAAACGACAGCGTATGCATTGCGTGCTCTCTCGTAAAAGGCAAAGCGTTCAATCGAACCCATTTTCCACTGATCGCCTGAGGTCTCTTTCACGACTCGTTTCATATCCGTGTGACAAGGGACCAACTCATCAGGATTCCCCACGACTTCCATCCTTAGCACAGCATGCTCAACGAAGCTATCCAGCGGGAAAACGGAAAGAATCGCCCCTGCTGTCTCAGGGATATCGACCCCGTTCATGTTGATCAACTCACCGGTGACAGTATGTGCAGCAACTGATGCTGATGGAAAATTGCAGTCAGCCAGGATCAATTCATCTCCATGACCCATAGAGCGAAGAATGTAAAGCAGATCAGCGCTTAGCAGCGGATGAATGTTTTTCAGCATGTTGCCTCCCAAAGAAAACTTTTAAGTGATTCAATTAAAAAAAACAGATTTAGATCATACTTTTTCAATCAAGCCAATCCCCAATTTTTGAATTCTTCTCGTCGCACATAAGAAACCTGCGCTCCTGAACGCTGAACGCTGGCAGCCGCAGCTCGATTTGCCAACTCTGCTGCTTGCCAAAGATCTTGATGCCTTACCCATTCGGCTGCAAATACCCCCACAAAAGCATCCCCGGCACCGAGAGTACTGACAACAGGAACTTTAGAGGCTTGAAGGTGATCGACAACCTCTGCATTGCTCAATAAGACACCTTTTTCTCCAAGAGTGATTAAGACATTTGGGCAATGTTTGTGAAGCTGCTGTGCTGCTATTTCTGCGTCTTGAGGATTTTGGATTTCAAGGCCAGTTAAGGCAGAGGCTTCCACTTCATTGACGACTAGCATGTTGATCCAATCCCACCATGACTTAGGAATGTTGGCAACAGGTGCAGCATTTAAAAGGACAGGCACGTCAAAATTCAGAGCCATTCTTCCAACAGCATTAACTGTTTCGAATGGAATTTCTAGTTGCTGAACCACCAAGCCAATGTCTTTCCAGAATGCGGGATCTGGCTTGAGAAAATCAGATGTAACATATTTGTTTGCTCTTGAAATCACAACAGCCTGGTAGCGACCGAACTGGTCAACAAAGTCAAGCGCTAGGCCTGACCCGATAGGGTGAGTTTGCAGAAGATCTAAATTCACCCCGGCACTGAGCATGGCCTCTCGCAAGATGGTTCCTGCCTCATCTTCACCAAGACAACCAACGAATTGGGTCTGTGTGCCCCACAAAGAGGCTGCAACTGCTTGATTGGAACCCTTACCACCAGGGTGCTCTTCATATCCTTGCCCCATGATTGTTGCTCCAACAGCAGGTAACTGATCAACGTAGACCATCCTGTCCAAGTTAGCGGCACCAACAACCAAAACTCGTTTTTTCAGAGTTCCTCCATTTCTTCGAAAGTTTTCAAAATGTCATGATCTGATTGCCAGTTGCCCAATCCTTTAGCTTCTAGATCAGCGGCCTGATTCCACCAACGAGTACAACGTCGAATGTTGGCTTCTGCCTCACGAACGGGATCTTCATTGATTGGAAATGTGTCAAAGTACAGGTGCCCATCATATTGAATACGTTGAAGCCAGAGGAGGCATTCCAGAGTCTGTTGTGGATGAACAGAACCAAGCAGCATCCCATCTTCGCAGCCTGGACGCACAAAACCATCGTTGAGCTGCATGCCCCAGAGTTTCTTATGCTTTCCAACCAGTGCCACAGACTGAGCAGGGTTTTCTCCTGCCATCAGGCAGTGACCAAAATCTAGTGTGAGTCCCATGTTCTCACGGTCAACCTCTAATATCATCAACAATCCAGCCCCTGTGGTGTTCTGTATGAAATAACGGCGTGGCTCCGTTGGTTTCGGTTCCAATGAAACCCTAAGTTCTGGAAAAACATCACAGACTTCTCGGAAACTCTGAACAACGTACTGCCAAAGTTCACTGTAATTTACTTGGAGAGGGTAGTCATAGCCGTCATAGGCAGGCCAGACAATCAATTCTTTCGCACCTAGCTCCCTTGCCCATTGACCGGCATTCAAGGTCAGCTGGATTGCTTCACGCCGAAGTGATGCAACTGGATTTGTGAAAGCACCCAAGCTGAAATGCTTTGGATATCTCAGACAAACTGCTCCAGTCGATAACCCTGCTTCAGAAAGAGCGATCTTAACTTCAGAGAGTGAATAGCCTTCCAAGTGTTCAGGGTAGTTGAAATCAACAAGTTCAAGCCCAGTGATTGTCCCCTGTCGATGAATCCAACCAATGAGATCTTCTCGACCTTCCCAAAGTTCAGGCTTTGATTTCATTGAATTGAGACGTGAAGCAAATGCTGGTGGGATAACTGATGACATCGTAGGTGGATTATGAAGGTTAGTTGAAATTTAATAATTACAGATAACAAGAATATAAATGATCGAATTAGTGGGTTTAATGAACTGAAACAAGCCTTTTCAAAACTGTTCTCAGTTTTTTACGGGCCTGTCTGAGGCTAAAGCTATAAAAGTAAAGACACCTAATTCTTTGGGTAAGCAGGTTGAAACTTGAAATTCTTATTAGAGAAGAGTTTTGTACTGGTTCTTGTTTATTCGTTAAAGCATCGCCGATAGCAAGCTTTGTTGCAGTTTGGTAGTTTGAAAAAGTTTCTGCCAAACTTGCCAGATAATCCCCATCCTAGAGGTTCGCCATGAAACGCCTGTTGCCAATCTTGATTGCTACAATTTTTAGTGCATCTGCACTCCTCGTCGCGGGCACAGTGCAAGCTACAGAGTTTACTCTCAAGCTTCACCATTTTTTGGGCCCAAAAGCCCCTGCTCACTCAAAGATGCTGGTGCCTTGGGTTAAGAAAGTTGAAGAACTGTCGAATGGAAGAGTGGAAATTGACATATATCCAGCAATGTCGCTGGGTGGCAAGCCTCCTCAGCTAATCCGTCAGGTTCGTGATGGAGTGGTCGATCTTGTTTGGACAGTCAATGGCTACACTCCGGGCTTGTTCCCTCGTACAGAAGTTTTTGAACTCCCATTTATCCATACGAATGATCCAGTGGCAACAAATCTTGCCATACGCGAAATGTTTGATGAGGATCTTGTGGAAGAATATCGGGGCCTCAAAGTAATGTTTCTGCATGTGCATCAGGGACAAGCGATCCACATGGTAAATAAGGTCATCCGCAAACCGAGTGACTTCAATGGTACCAAGATGCGCATTCCAACCAGGACAGGCGCCTGGGTTTTGGAAGCAATGGGAGCAGCTCCTGTTTCAATGCCAGTTCCCGGTCTGCCACAAGCTCTCTCCAAGAAAGTTGTTGACGGTGCTCTAATCCCCTGGGAAATAATTCCACCATTGAAGCTCCAGGATATGACAAAGTACCAGATTGAAGGTGAAAATATGACCCGCTTTGGTACAACGACCTTCCAAGTGTCTATGAATCAAGGGACATGGGATAAATTGCCCAAAGATCTTCAGGATGTTTTCCTGCAGGTCTCCAACGAAGCTTGGGTCAGAGAAGTTGGCGAAGTTTGGCATGGTACTGACCTTTTTGGCATCGGTGTAGCTACCAAAGCAGGTAATGAGCACATCACATTGAGTGCTGCAGAAACTGCTGAGTTCAAGAAAGTGCTAAAGCCTGTTGTCGATCGTTGGGTGAAAGAAGTCAGTGGTTCTGGCATTGACGGTAAGAGCCTTGTCAGCAAGGCGCGTGAACTGGTCGCCAAGTATTCCAAGTGAAGTCTTGGATTCCTGAAGATTTTCCAGGGTTTCCAAGATGATAAAATGGGCCTCGAAACTGATCGAAGGTTGGGCCCTGTTTGGAGGTATGATTTTGTTGCTGCTGGTGATAATGACCACCTACAGTGCAGCAGCTGGTTTCCTAATTGCCACTCCCTTTTCTGGGGATTTTGAACTCACTGAAATGGGAGTGGCGGTCGCTTCCTTTGCATTCCTTCCTTACTGCCAACTGACCTTCGCAAATGTTTCTGCGGATGTCTTCACGGCAAAAATGAAACCTTCGAAAGTTAGATTTTTAAGCCGAGTTGGCTCTTTGGTGGCCGCAGCCTTCAGCATTCTGTTGATCTGGCGAATGTACGAAGGATTGCTGGATTACCAGATTTACCTGGAGACTACGACAATCCTACAGGTGCCGATCTGGTATGCGTTTGTCCCTTCGATTTTCTCTCTTCTGCTTCTCCTGTTGGCAGCTCTAATCACGTTTATTCATCCAGATGGAGTACCCGAACCATCTTTAATCCCCCAGTAACGCCTCAACCATGTCATACGAACTACTCGTTGGATTGGCTGGCCTTGCAGGGCTGTTATTGTTGATCGCACTGCGGATACCGATTGCGTATGCCATGATCATCACTGGAGGAATTGGTGTGACGATCCTGAACGGGCCACTGATCTTCATGTCTCAATTGAAGGATCTGGCCTACATTCAATTTTCCATTTATGACCTCTCTGTGGTCCCCATGTTTGTGCTGATGGGAAATTTGGCAACCAAGGCGGGTCTATCACGAGAGCTTTTTCGGGCAGCAAATGCATGGGTAGGCTGGGTTCGAGGAGGTGTCGCCATGTCTTCCATCATCGCGTGTGCTGGTTTTGGGGCTGTTTGTGGATCCTCATTGGCCACGGCCTCCACGATGGGAAAAGTGGCGCTACCGGAGCTTCGCTATTACAAATATAGTGGCTCTTTGGCAACGGGGACATTGGCTGCTGGGGGCGTGCTTGGTATATTGATTCCACCCTCAGTTGTTCTGGTTGTCTATGCGATCATCGTGGAAGCAAACATCATTGCGATGTTCATGGCTGCGATGATTCCTGGTTTGTTGGCAGTAGGTCTGTTTTTGGTGACAATTGCGATCTATGTTCGCTTCTTTCCTGAGTCAGGCCCCTCCCGTGAGCCAATGGATCTTCAAGAATTCTGGAATGCTACTCTCGGAGTTTTGCCGGTTCTAGGGATCTTTATAGCAGTGATTGGTGGTATCTATTTTGGTTTGTTTAATCCCACTCCAGCCGCAGCAGCAGGTGTTTTTCTGGTTGGAGTACTGGGAATCTATCGAGGTTTGATCAAGTTTCCACAACTCAAAGCAGCCTTGTTGGAGACCGCCAAGACTTCGGGCATGATCTATTTGATTCTGCTTGGGGCCGAGATGCTCAAGATCTTCATGTCTCGTGGAGGAGTCCCCCAGGCAGCCGTGGAGATCATGCAATCATCGGGATTGGATCCGATCACTATTCTTCTTCTGATGCTAGTCTCACTGATTATTCTGGGATGTCTCATGGACTCATTGTCCATGATCTTACTGGCGATGCCTTTCTTTTGGCCCGTAATTGATGGACTCGACTTTGGTTTGGGCCCGGAAGAACTAAAAATCTGGTTTGGAATTCTAGCGCTGATTGTTGTGGAGCTCGGTTTGATCACTCCACCTGTCGGGATGAATGTTTTTGTGATTCATGCGATGGCCGAGGATATTCCCATGAGTGAGACATTCAAAGGAGTGATGCCTTTCTTCGGGGCAGAGCTACTCAGAGTTCTGCTTCTGGTGGCATTTCCTGGTATTGTTTTGTGGCTCCCACGTCTACTCTCCGGGTGAATCAATGAAGCTGAGATATAGTATGCTTGGAGCAGGAGCAATGGGCTCTGTTTTTGGGGCAAGACTCGCTCTACAAGGGCATTCTGTCGAACTACTCAATCGAACTCCTGATCACGCTAGGGCAATCAAAGAGCAGGGTGGATTGATCTGTCATTTGGACAAACGGAAGCATCTGATTCCTTTACAAGCCGATTTGGTTACTAACGCTGACTCCGCAGATGTGGTTTTTTTATTCACCAAGACTTATCAAATTAAAGAAGCCCTGGTTAATCTGCCTACAAAACTTCGGTCTGCCCATTTCATCACACTGCAAAATGGATTGGGTAATGGGCAGCAGGTTGCAGCTTACGTTGGAATCAATCAAACTGTGGAAGGTGTTTCAATCATGCCTGCTGAGTTTATCAAACCAGGTGAGGTAGGCTCTGCTGGCAGCTCTGAAACTTGGATGTTTTCAGCAAATGGAGAGCAGAGCGAGATCGTGAGTCAGGTTGGTGAAGATTTAAATCAAGCTGGTCTGAAAACTCACGTCACAGTCGATGTACGCACATTTATCTGGCAAAAAGCTTGTTTCAATATGGCGATGAATGCCTTGTGCAGTCTAGTCGATGGTTCTCCAGGTCTGCTTCAACAGTTTCCAGACGGATGTCAACTTGCGCACGAAATTGCTGAGGAAGCGATTACCATTGCACAGTTGGAAAGCGCATTTGTGAATCCAGAAAAAGTGCACGGCCTGATTGACTATGCGTGCGCAGACCACACCTATCACCGACCATCTATGCTCCAAGATTTGAAAGCCCAACGCCTGACGGAGATTGAATCACTCAATGGATTTTTGGTGGCAGCCGCTCGCAAGCACGGTAAAGAAGTCCCTCTCACTAATTTAATGGCGCGGTTGATTCGGTTACGGGAACGGGCTCCGGAGTTTTGGGCTACAGAACCGATTCATCATTAAACTCGTCCCACTCATCTCCAATCGGCTTGTACGATGGCACGCAGCTTTGAAATTTTCTGGCCAAGAACACCTGAAGGAATGGCTGAGGCTGAGTGGCAAACCAGGCTACAACTCGCCGCTTGTTATCGTTTGGTGGATCACTATGGCTGGACGAGCGTGGTTTATAATCACATAACCCTTCGTATTCCGGGAACTGATCACTTTTTGATTAATCCCTTTGGAGTCCGCTACGATGAACTGCGAGCCAGTGATCTAATTCGGATTGATATAGATGGCAATCAGATCAGCGAGAGCGATTGGCCTGTCAACTGGGCTGGGTACTTGATCCACTCCACAATTCATAAGGGACGTCCGGATCTACACTGTGTCCTGCACACTCATGAAGTTCACTCCCAATCATTGTGTGCCACCAATAGTGAAGTGATCCCAGTGACACAGGAAGGCTGTCAATTCTTTGAGCGTGTTGGCTACCATGATTTCGAAGGAATTGTTCTTGACGGGAGTGAGAGCCCTCGTTTGCTGGAAGCTATGGGGAACAAAAACCATACTCTGGTCTTGAGAAATCATGGCCTGATCACTGCCGGTCCAGATTGTACTTGGGCCTTTGTTCGGCACTTGGCGTTCATTCGTAATGCTGCAGTTCAATTACGTGCGATGTCGACGGGAAAATTACAAAGAATTCCTCCTGGCATCATGGCCAAGACCCGAGAGCAATTTGAGTGGGGTTCTGCGCAGGCTGGTGCAAAGAACCGTCATCCAGAATGGCCTGCCCTCCTCCGTCTGGTTGATCAAAAAGATCCAACTTGGAAACTTTGAGTTTCCACAATTTGTCACAGTTTTCATTCTAATTTAACGAGGAAAACAGATGCAACAGCCACCATTCCGTGCCGAACATGTCGGTTTTCCTACGACCTAAGTTTTCGCTGGATGCTCGTGAACAGTTTCGTAATCAAGAAATTAGCTCTGAGCAATTACGTGAGGTTGAAGACCGAGCAATCCACGATATTGTCAAATTATAGGAAGATCTGGGTTTGGAGAGAACCACTGATGGAGAATATCGCAGGACCTATTTTCATACTGATTTCTTGACTCAGCTTGGTGGTGTTTTGATCAAGGGAGATATCAACGTCAGCTTCAAGACCGCAGATGGCTCTATTAATTTTGCCCCAGCTGTGATGAAGGTTGCTGGGAGAGTCAGCCACCCGCGTTCTATTTAAGGAGCAGATTTTGACTTTGTGAGATCAATTACGAACAAGACCCCCAAGGTGACTATCCTTTCCCCAAACATGCTGCACTTTCGGAGAGGTCGTAAAGCAATCAGCGAAGAGGCTTATCCGGAAATGGAGGACTTTTACTCGGATGTTGCCAAGGCTTAGCAGGAGGAACTGCGTTCCCTGGCTGAGCGAGGGGCGAGTTATGTGCAGCTGGATGACACGAATCTGGCTTATTTGTGGGATCCTATAATGAGAGAAGGTGCCCGGCAAAGAGGAGAAGATCCGGACGCTTTACCAAGACGCTATGCGCAGCTGATCAATGCTGCCATCGCAGGTCGATGCGGATCTTCGGATCTGTGTGCATCTTTGTCAAGGGAACTTCAAGAGTGCCTGGGTTGCAGAAGGTGGATATGAACCGGTCGCAGAGGTTCTCTTCAATGAGTTGGATGTAGACGGTTATTTCCTCGAGTATGATGATGAAAGATCTGGGGACTTCGCGCACTTACGGCATGTTCCAAAGACTAAGACAGTTGTTCTGGGATTAGTCACCACAAAACTTCAGGAAATGGAAACCAAAGACGAGTTGAAACAACGGATTGAAGAAGCCGCTCGCTACATGCCGCTAGAGCAAATAGCGCTTTCGCTACAGTGTGGGTTCTCCAGTACGGTTCAGGGCAATGACATTGCCTTTGATGCTCAAGCAGCGAAATTGCGTTTGGTGACAGAAGTAGCTCAGGATGTATGGGGCTCACTTTGAAAGACTTCCCAGAAAGTCAATCAAGGAAAATCAAGATGATTAAGGTTTCAGAAGTATGAATCAGCGCGTGCAGGTTGTGATCATTGGTTCGGGTCCAGCTGGATTGCTATTGGGGCAGTTGCTTCACAACATTGGGGTAGAAACCCTGATCCTTGAGCGGCAGTCGCAGGAGTACGTTCTCAGTCGAATTCGAGCCGGTGTGTTGGAGCAAGGGACCACCGAACTGCTTGAACTGGCAGGCTGTGGAGAGCGCATGCATGCAAAAGGAATGACTCATTCGGGTTTTGACCTGGCTTTCGACGGCCAACGACATCGAATTGACTTACAGGAGATGAGCGGTGGTAAGACGGTGATGATCTATGGTCAGACGGAAGTGACCAAGGATCTGATGAATCGTCGTTCAGAGACTAATGGAATCACGATCTATGAAGCGCAAAATGTACAACCCCATGATTTTGATACCGATCGGCCTTGGGTAAGCTACGAAAAAGATGGGGTGGAACATCGTGTGGATTGTGACTTCATAGCTGGATGTGACGGTTTCCACGGAATCAGTCGGGCTTCTGTCCCAGACCAAGCAATTGAGATCTATGAGAAGGTCTATCCATTTGGTTGGCTGGGAATCCTGGCGGATGTTCCACCAGTTTCGCATGAGTTGATCTACGCGAACCATCCTCGGGGATTTGCACTTTGTTCGATGAGAAGCATGACACGTAGTCGCTATTATGTGCAGTGTACCCTGGAGGATAAAGTGGAAGAGTGGTCCGATGATCGCTTCTGGGATGAACTCCGTCTGCGTCTTCCGCCTGATGCTGCGGAGCAAGTCACCACAGGACCATCGATTGGAAAATCAATCGCTCCTTTACGTTCTTTTGTCTCTGAACCCCTTCGTTTTGGAACAATGTTCATTTGTGGGGATGCGGCTCACATTGTTCCGCCAACTGGAGCGAAAGGCCTCAATCTAGCGGCAAGTGATGTGTTCTATCTCTTCAATGCACTTCAGGAATACTACGAAGAACATTCTGAATCAGGTCTTGGGGCCTACTCAGAAAAAGCGCTTTCTCGTGTCTGGAAAGCGGTGCGTTTCTCCTGGTGGATGACCACCATGATGCATCGCATCCCAGACACGGGCACTTTTGGTCAGAAGATTCGGGAAGCAGAACTTCATTATTTGACCTCCTCTACTCCAGCGACCCAATCCCTCGCTGAAAACTATGTGGGCCTCCCTTTTTGAAAACTTTATCCTAGCCTGTTTCTCCTGAGGGAGATCATGGCATTGGAAGAGGCTGTTGAAGGAACTCCACTGGATTTCCTTTTTCCTGCCAAGCATCGAAACCAACTCGAAACCAACCTATCCTCAATTCAGGTCATTTCTCAGCCACTCTCTTAGCTGTATTCCACGAATGCCAGCAGTCAGGGGTGCAATAAAAGATGATCATTCCATCCCATTGCTGAGTGTAGTGTTGAAGATAGTCTGCCCAGAGATCTTCGAGTTGCCCAAAACCAACATTTGCCAACCAGTCACTTCCTGAAATGATTGTTAGAGGTTGATCTGGAAGAAAAAGCCCCTGACGTCAAAGTACGAGTTGCACATTCACAAAATGGACAGACTTTCTCAACCAAAGTTCTTAGGCAGATTCCGAAGTGAGAGTTTGTACTCCTTCCACCTGAACTGGAGTAGCCGACCGGTAGGATTGAATATGGCAGCCATCAGAATCGAAAAGCTGGAATTCACCATCTTTAGAAGTGGAGGCTACGGCACTACCCCAAATCAAACCTAGGAACAAAGCTAGGCAAGCACCCCATTTCATGTCTCTCTTTCTAGTATTCTTCCTAATTGGCGCACATTCTCCGGCAGATCAGCCGACATTTCGTACATTTGTCTGCCCACTAAATAAATGACGTCATCACCATACTCATTCTTCAATTGCGGAAGTTGTTCTGTACTGATACTTCCTCCAACAACTGGGAATGTTTGTTCCCAGTAAGGATCTTTAGCATAGCAGCGGTCAATCACATCTTTGCAGTCTGCAGCTTCAAAACTGAATCGTTAGCTTGGGATCGGGAACATGACATAATCTGCTCCTGCCATCCGAAAAATTGTTCCGAACAAGAGCCCAACAGAGATTCCTGGGTTGGGGGAGAGGATAAATGGACCCAAGAAAGCAGGTTAGACGATGATTGGCAGGCCTGGTTTTCGACTTTGGCTTAGTCGGTGAAAACTCTCAAAGCTGTTCAACCCAGGGCAAACCAAGAGACCACCAGCCCCGTATCGAGCGGCTCAATTTGCCCTAAGCCTCATTTCTTCCACAGAGGAGGTAATGTTTGGAACATACCAACTCTTTCTTCCGGTCTTTGCGCTCGCTTGCTCAACAGCTTTACAACAGGCATGGACGCGCTCTCGAAAAGGACTCCAGGATTGATCAGTAATCAGATGTTCATCGATGATCAAATCCACTCCTCCCTTGGCGAAACGATATGTCAACTCAGCAAGCTCATTGTGCGCCCCAAAGGTCCGATATCAGCCATCACTAGTGCGCCTTTAGAGGTGCCCAGGTGTTCACGAATCCCAGTTATGCCAAGGTGTGGTCCAGTGAAGTGCGCCTTTAAGTCTGAAGAGAGCTGAAGATCTGTAACCTGAACTCCTTTCGTCAAGCTGATATTGCCATAAAGAACGTT
>JAQWOT010000080.1 GCA_029245725.1 SAR324 cluster bacterium
GGCAGAATCAGCACCAGCTTACGCTCCTGTTTCCAAGCTCCATTGGGTTGCTTTCGTGGTGGCTGGGTCATTCGCTTAAAAAGCCCCAGTTGCTCTAGGCGTTCTAGACGCCTCTGCACTGTGGCTCTACTGCATTCCCACAGTTTGATCAGATAGTTGTCGGCAAGTTTGAGTAGGAGTGATCGACGGGTCAGGAAGATCTTGACCAGAGCTTCCACATCAAGGCGTATTCTACGTGGTAGATCTTGCAGGTAGGTCTTTAGATGGACAGTACGTTTTGCCCAGAGTTGGGCTTTTGATTGTTTGCGGTGAGTTTGTTGTGAACTTGGCATCCTGCCTCCTCATTGGGTTTGAGGAGGAAGCGCATGTTTTCTGGGCTTTGCTGTCAGAAAACGATGAAAATCATAAGGAATTTCATCAAGATCTTGCGGAATTGGCCTAGATATTCCATGCTATCCACTGTCACCATGACACTGGATATGCCGGATTTCATAGACTTCACTCGCCAAAGTATCGGTCTACGCTATCCGGCTGCTTCCTCTTCCGAATCAGCTTTCCTCCGCTCCTGCAGATTCCAGCTTCTCAGTTAAAAGAATTCTAATTTAAGACAAGCAACAAATCTTCCTTTTGTTCTGGTACCATCAAAGTTCCCTCTGGTTTCAGAATCTCAACCCTATAATTTCAACTACAAATACTCGGTGAACAATGAACGGTTTTGACTTGGTAGCTCTTTTATTTCTGGCTGTCGCAGCTATGACTGGCGCATCAATCATCACGATGTTTGCCTACTTTAGAGTCTTGGGCAGAAAAAGAAATGAACTACCTGACTATAAAAAGCGCAAAGACGTCTACAACGTTGATCCTGCGCTGGCCCACGGACACCATGAGCCTCACGTGTGAGAGGCTTCCACACTCCTCAGAGGTAGTTTAATTACTTACCTTCTAGTGTTGCTGCCTCGGTGGTCTCCCGAATTAACTCTTTGATAATGTCAAAGCCTGCTACTTCTGACTGTCCAGCTATCAGGTAACCATCCTCAAACACTTCCTGTAGTTCAGGATCTGCACGTAATTCCTGAACCAGTTCTTCCCACTGACCCTGCTGCCCAATTCCACGAGCCTGATCAGCAATTTCCTGCTTTTCTGCCAGTGTCAGTAGTTGTTTGCGCTGCTTACCTGTCTCTAGAATTTCATCAATTGTTATCGGCATAGTGCCTCCAGATGATTGATGTTCACAGCTTTTGATTGCTGCACAACTGTAGATCTATCCAAGCCATTTCACAATTCTCAGTCACTAAGACATCAAGGCTAACCGCACAACATCACCAATCTGGATCTGCCCACCTTGAATAATCTTAGCCGTGATGCCTCCATGCCCACGCATACTATTGTAGCCCCCTGCTCCTAAATTCTCTTCCATTCGGCTACAAGGAGCGCAAATTCCTGTGGTTTCCAGCAATACTTCTCCCACCTGAAATTGCTGTTGTTTCAAGGCCAGCAGGTTGATGCCAGAAACCACAATGTTTCGACGCAGCAGTTCCGGTAGAATTTCACTCTTGCCCAATATTCGAGCCACCACATCCATGTGTTCCTGCTGGATAAGCGTTACTTGTCGTTTGCCGGTACTCGACTTCTTAAAGTGATCACCCTCGAGCCCTGTGTCTGAGTTGGC
>JAQWOT010000081.1 GCA_029245725.1 SAR324 cluster bacterium
TCGAGAGTCTACATGACTGGAAAAAGTATGGGTGGCTATGGGACATGGCAAATATCGCACGAGTACCCTGAGCGATTTGCCGCTATTGCTCCCATCGCTGGCGGTGGTTTGTTTGTGAGTCCCTATTTCATGGAGAGACTCAAGGGACTTCCTGTATGGGCTTTTCATGATAAGAGAGACGATCTGGTCCCCTATCAAGAATCAGTTCGGATGGCGGAGGGAGTCAATGCCGCAGGTGGTAATGCCAAATTGACCACTTACGATCAAGGGACGCACGATGCGTGGACAGAAGCCTACAACAATGACGAACTCTATGATTGGTTCCTGAAGCATTCGAAATGAAACTGGTACTGCTGGAGGGTATTTTACAGTTGCATACCCAAAGTGAGGGCCACCCACTTCAGGAGTAGAAATGGATCCCATCAACCCGTTGTATCTGTCCACGTTTCTTGATCTGGGGCCTAACTGGTCTGAACAACCCGAGGAATTCGCCATTATCTCTGCCTATGCGACCACTGGAGAGAAATGGTCTGAAGAAAGAAACCAGCAGGCAGATGAACGTTTACACCAACGGCTGGTGGAAAATGGGACTTGGCTGAGAAGGGTTACCGGCTATGCTCCTGATACTGGTCATAATGAACCGTGTTGGGCAACAGCAATCTCTTTTGACGAAGCTTGTAATATTGGAGAAGAGTTCCTTCAAGACGCAATTTACTACGTTGAAGGGGATGATCTTTATGTTAGTCATTGTGATTCAAGACGTGTCAAGACTCCAATTAGTAAATTCTCTGTAAAAATCCGTCCAATGGGATAAAAAGATTTTTGGTAGCTTAACGATCATCAAGAGGAAGTAGACCTGAGAGGCTTACAAGCCCGATTGAGAACAAACTAAACCCAGACGTCATTCTCAGCGGTCAATTCACCTCCAGCACAGCCTGTGTTCACCACACCCTTTGGTTCGACCAGCAACACCTTGCACTCCTCATCAGCGAAGGGCTTATGCTCTTCACCCTTTGGAACCACGCACATCTTTCCCTCACTCAATTGGACTGTTCGGTCCTTGAACTCAATCCCCCATGGAACCCTCAAGCACAATGAAGGTCTCATCCGTGTTGGTATGCTGGTGCCATGTGAGCTCACCTTTGATCTTCACCAGTTTGAACTGGTAGTCATTCATTTCAGCAATCACTTTTGGAGACCAGTGATCTGAAAAGAGTTCCAGCTTGTTTTGGAAGTTGATGGGCTGGCTCATGCTCACTCTCTACAACTTATGGATAACATGTCGCACTACTCCCCAGATCTGGAAATCATCATCTACTGAAATGGGAATGCTCGGGTAGTCTGAATTCTCAGGCTGTAGCTCAAAACACTCCCGAGTCTGCACCAGACGCTTCAGTGTGAACTCTCCATTGAGAGAAGCAATAACTGCTTTACCATTGGGCTTTTTCTTAGAGCGGTCGACGATCAGCAAATCCTGATCAAAGATGCCTGCGCCAGTCATCGAGTCCCCATTAGCACGGACAAAGAAGACGTTGTTGGGATCTGGAATCAGGTACTGATGTAGGTTGAGATAACCGTCGTAGTAATCCTGAGCAGGGCTTGGAAAGCCTGCAGAAACCATTGATTCAAATAAGGGACGCTGGTACTGATCTGCTAGTGGTACTTGAACTGGAAGAACAAACGCGAATGGTAACAGATTCATAATGATGAATGTTTATTAAATTGCATAGAATTTAAAATTTTGCTAAAATAGCAAATTAAATTGTTATTTATGTCGAAAAACGTTTAGCAAGAGAAAATTATGTTATTACCAGAGCATTACACAGTTTCACAGAAAAACAGCCCTTTGATGAGTTACTGTAAAAGGGAGTTCAAAAATGAATGGGAAACAGTTTACTATGAGTTACATAAATCTTCTAAAAATGGTTTTTTAGAAAAAATGATAAATAAATTTAGTAGTTTACTTGAAAAAAAATCTTTAGAAGTCACTGGCGAAGCAAGCCAATCCAGTGTGTGTTCTCTGGGTTCCTTGCCCTCTAGTGAACCAGAAAAAATGCTCATCAAATCAGACCATCTTCCAGAAAATGATAAGGTGGCAGCCTAAGATTTTCAATCAGCATTAAAACTGAACAGGATCTTTCTGATCCTGTTATTGTTGGGAACGATGTTTAGTCAATAATGGA
>JAQWOT010000082.1 GCA_029245725.1 SAR324 cluster bacterium
GTGAAACTGGAAACCACTTGTTGAGATAACTGAAAAATTATGATTTATGAAAAATGTTATATTAAATCAAAATAAGTTGCTTCTGAGAATCTAGCGAACTTCAAAGTACCATTAGGATCGAAAGTAAAACCCAGATTCTGCAAGAAAAATCCTTATTCAGTTTCATGAGAAATGGAGTGCCCATTTGACTTTGCCAAAGCACCGTCGCAAGGTGACGTGGTCTTCAAATTGATCCCTACCAAAATGAATATTTAATTTTTTGTTGAACTCACGATCAGTAACTCTTCATGTCTTTGTTACCCATTACAATTGAACAGACCAATCAAATTCTCGAGGCTTTGCCCGAGGATCATCAGCTTCATCTCTTTGCTCGTCATTATTGCCAGAACCTATCCCAGGTCCTTTGGCAGCGCTTCAGCGTGTGTGAGTGGTGTGTATTCCTACAAGAGCGTTATCAGAACTTTTTGGTGGCTACGAAGCAGGAAGGGTTGATTCTAGTTGGGAAGGGAGAGGGGCGAGCGACAAGTCGAATTGTGGTCGAAGTGCTTAAGCCCGACATGCAGTATCAATTATTGACCCTGCTGGAGTTGCTGCGCGATTTGGACTTGCGGATCAAGCTGAACATTCACCCAGTCTTGCCCCTTCGCCAGGAGGAGGGAGCGTGGCAAATTCTTGCAGATGATCAGCAGTGCGAAAAGCTCTTCGACATGATTTATCTGGAAATAGAAGATACCGCCAACGAGGAGCGATTGTCTCAATTATGCCAGCGCCTACCAACTCACATTGATGCTCTACACAGTGTGCGTGAAGACCTTGCTAAACTGCAGCAGATCCGCCCAAGACTGACCCAGCTACTGCAGAACAGCAACCAGTCTGCTGCTGAAGGACGTGAGGCCTGGATTCAGTTGTTGGAGTGGTTGCACGAAGACAACTTCTCACTCTTCGGTTTTGCTGTCTATCATCACACGAGTCAGGGAGTACAGCTGGAAGAGGACTCCAGCCTTGGGCTACTGCATGATCATCAAGCTTGGAAAGCGGATTCCTTGCAAGAGACGCTACAAGCCTTGCTGTGGCAGGAAAGGGAAGCCTCAGAATCTTTCATCATGGAAAGTCTACGCTTTACTTCCCCATTACAGCGTTTTGAAAACCTGTTGCTGTTGCGCCTCAAGTTTCCAGAAGCTGAGGGTTGGCGTGAGGAAATTCTCGTTGGCTTGTTGCGCAAGACCTCCTTGCAGGCTCGCAATCTTGAGACTCCACTGATCCGTGAAAAGATGCAGGCCATCTTTGAAGCCCGCCAGATGCGACCCTATGGCTACAACTACAATGAGGCAATCCGTATTCTCAGTGGAATGCCCAAGTTCGTCCTTTTCCGAGCCCCCACTGCGGAATTGCTCCAAATCATTGACACCCTGCTCTTCATTGACGATCCAAGCCGGATTCACTGCTTCCAGGTTGGTCAGCAATATATCCGCAAGGGTGCCTCTCCTGCTTTGCATCTACTCGTAGTCTTGCCAAATTTGCTCTACACCCCAGCAAATGTATTGGAGATTGTGAAGTTCCTGCGAAGTGAAGTGCCCCATCAATCCAGTGAATATGTGCAGGCGTACGGCGAAGAAAAAAGCCGTGTTCATGTCTACTTCGAGTTATCGAACGGCAACTGGACTCCCAACCTGGCAGCCTTGGAAAACGAACTAATTCGTCGATTGAAGCCTTGGGAAGAACAGTTGCGTGATGCTCTCTCCGTTTCTGTCCCGGGTCCGCAGGGCCTAGAAATCTTTGAGCGCTACTTGCCTCGTCTACCCAAGCAGTACAAGGTGAGAGTCACCCCTGAAATGGGGGCTCAGGACTTGTTTGAGATCGAGCGGCTGAAACCAGATTCAGGAGTTCACTTTACGCTCAAGGAATTTCAACTGGCCAATGCTTTAGAAGAACCCGTCTCCTTGTTGACGCTCTACAGCCGTAGCCGTACACACCTGATCAAGGTGATGCCGGTTCTACTGAATGCAGGTCTTTATGTAGTAGATCAACTGACAACGCGAGTTGGCACTCCCCAGGGAGAGAATCTGGGCTTTATCCAGACCTTTCGTGTAACCCACCAAGACGGTAGACAAATTGAAGAGAATGTCTATCAGCAGAAATTATGTGAGCTGCTCGGAGCCGTATTCGCTCAGCTTAGTGAAAATGATCCACTCAATGCGTTGGTGTTGGCTGCCAACCTGGATTGGCGAGAGATCAACGTATTGCAGGCCTACCGTAATCTGTACCTACAACTTGGTGGCAATATCAGCCGTAACGTGGTCAACCAAGCTCTGCTAAAGTATCCAGCAATTAGCCGAAATTTCTGCGAAATCTTCCGAATGCTCTTTGCACCTGATTCACGTTACGGTGATCCAAGTCATCGTCGAGAGGTGCTCTTGCCACAGGTTCGGCGGCACTATCTGGATACTTTGCATCCGGTTCAGGAAATCAACCACGACCTAGCCTTTCGGCATCTACTGAGTCTGTTGGAAGCCACCCTGCGTACGAACTTCTTTCAGAATACAGGTCGACACAACACCCTGCTGGCGCTCAAAATCGCTTCGGGTCAGGTCGAGCAAATGCCCATTCCCACACCTTATCGAGAGATTTATGTCCACGATGTCAACCTTGAAGGGACGCATCTACGATTTGGGCCAGTGGCTCGTGGTGGCTTACGCTGGTCGGATCGGCCGGAGGACTTCCGCATGGAAGTATTGGGATTGGTCAAAACCCAGCAGACCAAGAACGTGGTGATTGTTCCGGTTGGCTCCAAGGGGGGCTTTGTCATTAAGCAGTTGCCAACCAGTCGAGAAGCAGCACAGGCTATGGCCAAAGAGGAGTATCAACGCTTTATTCACGGATTGTTGTCGGTAACAGATAATAGGGATGTGGATGGACAGGTGCGCCCTCCGAAGCAAACAATCTGCTATGACGATCCCGATCCCTATCTCGTTGTGGCAGCGGATAAGGGGACCGCAACGTTCTCTGATCTGGCCAACTCTGTTTCTGAAAAGACTGGATTTTGGCTAGGCGATGCCTTCGCTTCGGGGGGATCCCATGGTTACGATCACAAGGTTGTTGGGATCACAGCAAGGGGAGCGTGGGAATGCGTCCGTCTGCACTTCTTGGAGCGAGATCATGACATCCAGCAGGAGCTGACCACCGTGATTGGAATCGGAGATATGAGCGGAGATGTGTTTGGCAATGGGATGTTGCTCAGCAAAGCTTTACAGCTGAAGGCTGCCTTCAACCACCAGCATATTTTCCTTGATCCCAATCCAGACCCCGGGACAAGTTGGCAGGAGCGCAAACGCTTATTTGAGCTACCCCGCTCTACTTGGCAGGATTATGCATCTGACCAGATCAGTGAAGGTGGTGGAGTATTTGATCGGCGTGCAAAGGAGGTTCAGCTGTCTTTGTCTGTTCGTGAGATGCTGAGAGTCGAACGAGAGGTGATGACAGGTGAGGAACTCGTGCAGGCCATTCTGCGAATGCCCGCGGATCTTTGCTGGTTCGGTGGGATTGGGACATATGTGAAGGCTAGTCCACAAAACCATCTGCAGGTTGGTGATCAAGCAAATGACTTAGTACGGATCAATGCGGAAGAGTTGCAGGTAAGGGTAATTGGTGAGGGAGCAAATCTTGGTTTGACTCAGTCTGCACGGATCTCCTTTCATCAGCAGGGTGGGGCATTGAACACGGACGCGATCGATAATTCGGCTGGCGTCAACATGTCGGATTATGAGGTCAACCTAAAGATTCTGCTACAATTATTATTGCGTGAGAGAGTGGTGACCAATGTGGAGGAGCGTAACCAACTACTGGGGAATGCTACTGAGGAGGTTGCTGAATTGGTGTTGGCGAATAATTGTGGTCAACATCGTTTGATCTCCATGGATCAGCTTCGATCTCGCCATGATTTCTGGGCGTATCGCCAGTTGATTCACCTGCTGATTGAACAAGGAATGAACGCCCGCAGCGAATACATTCCAGACGTAAGGCAACTGGATCAGCTGGAGCAAAGCGGAGAGGGACTGCCACGTCCGGTTTTGGCTGTCCTTCAAGCCTATGTCAAAATGCACCTCTATGATGAGTTGTTGGCGTCTTCACTAATTCCTGAATTCACAGGTGATGAAACCTCAGCACTTTATGATGAACTCTACTTGGGGTACTTGCCGGGCTCCTTTAGAGATCGATTCCCTGAGGAAGCCCTGCAGCGTCATCCTCTACGACGAGAGATCATCGCCACTGTACTGACCAATCGTTTGATCAACCACGCTGGCTGTACGTTTTTCTTTAATTTGCAGTCAAGCAGTGGATGTGATCTGACCACATTGGTGGAGGGATATTTTGCCTTGGAAGCCAGCCTCGAACTACCAACTTTGCGAACACAATTGCTGGAGGCTTCAGTCTCGGAAGCTGTGCGGTATGAGGCATTCTTAGCGGTGGAACAAACACTAGTGTTGTTACTGGAGAACTTGGTGCAGACCAACTCGGCTCCAACCTTGTCCAAAGTGCAAACCCTTGCAGAATTGTTCAAGGAACTATGCTCTTTGCGAGGGGATCATCCGGAGAGCTTAGAGAAGTGGGAAAAAGCCGGCTTTACTCCTGAGTTGGTCCAAACCCTAAGTGGATTCGAACAGTTGCGTTCTGCACCAGCGGTTCTACAACTGCGGCAAGAGACGGAAATGCCAATTGCTCAAGCCCAGGAGAGTGTGCGTGGGCTGAACGGTTTGCTCCAGCTAGATTGGTTGGAGCAAGTACTGGAACAGCTATCCCTGATTAATCAGTGGGAGCAACTCCAACAGGAATTACTACTGCAGAGTATTCAAGCCCAGCAGTTTCGGCTATTACGCTTGCTGCACCATTCTGCACATTCTTCTAACACTCCATTCTCCAGAGAGGCGTTACCGAAGAAAAATGTAGAAGAACCGGTCAAAGAATCTTTGGAGCAGATCAACCACAAAGCCTTAGGAGCGTATTTGGAAGTCATTGAGCAATTCCAGCAAGTGGGAACCCCTGATTTGATCATGCTGACTGTGGCAGTCCAGCGGCTACAAGCGATTAGCTAGTGATAAAGATTTGCAAGTCACTGGCAGACATTCCAGCGAAAATAAGCCAATAAATCTATTTTTCCAATAGCTTTTACATTGCAAAAGAGAAAAAGTGGTCTGCCTCCATCAAGATATCTCTTTTAGGATTGTCACCCTTCCGCTGAAAAGTGAAGGGACGGCGTTGGAGCTTAAGGGTTGTTTAGCTTATGGATGAGCAGTTTCAAAGAAACTTCCAACATCGTTTTTGATTTGCTCTAGCAAAGCGTTTGCGATGGAGCCTGATTCGGCAGTTCAGTGATTCGATTTGTGTGGTGAAGGTCTTTCCCGCGTAATGCTTAGCCTGTGGAATGAAATTCTCGTAGGCCTTCAGCAAGTCTGTGCCATAGCCCATCGTCGGTAGGTGCTTGATCTGCTGCCAGAGAGCTCTACTGGTTTTGATCGTCCTTCTTCCACAGACAAAGCTGAGGACCTTGCCAAAGATGGAGTCCACCGCTAGCCAGAGCCAACACTGGGACTTTTTTTAGCGATGAAAGTGTGGAGTTATGAAAGAGCAGGCTTCGGTCTGTGTTGGGCTTGCTGGGAGTGCTTGGGCAGCTTGCACCAACCAGCGAGAGACCGTCTTGTGAT
>JAQWOT010000083.1 GCA_029245725.1 SAR324 cluster bacterium
GAGATTGCCAGGGTAGTAGGAGCTTCGGTGGAGAAGGTTCAATCTGGGAGGAAGACCTTGGGTGAGGCCCAGGGTTCATTGGAAGAGATCTTTGGGACAACGGAATCGGTAGCAGAGATGATGCAGATGATCCGTCATGCAGCGGAGGAGCAGTCACAGGGGATCCGTCAGGTGAACCAGGCGTTGGAGGAGTTGAACCAGATGACAATGGAGAATGCACAGTTTTCAGAGGTGAACGCGAAGTCGAGTTCACAGTTATCCCAGCAGGCTGAAGAGTTGTTGGAGGTGGTACACCAGTTTCGTTTGTGGGAGGGAGAAGAGGAAGAAGAAAGTGAAAGTCCAGCTGCCTTGCCTGAACCTGGAGAAAATGAGGAATTAGAAAATCACTCTATAAGAGAGACAACCGACTCCTTATAATTCCGTAACTTCTGGCCCTAGTGTTTCTATAATCTTGTTACCTAAGATTGCGATCGACGCTTCCGGAGTGAAATGCTATCACAGCAAATTCTAAGGAACTGTTTAATAACCATTATAAATGCAGGTGAAATGAATTCTCATCGTCAAGGTCGCAGGCTAATGCTTTTGCTTCTAATCGTTGTTGGTTTGTGGATTCCACAGACTATTCAAGCAAATACGGTCATCCTTGAGGATATGGTGGTTTCTAAGTGTTTCAGACAGGGGCTCTGTGAGATGGGCTATGCTGCAGGAGTCCCCAGCAAGGAAGCACAAAGTTTTGGATTCCATTTGCCAAAACTGATGGTTCAGTTGAGAGAGTTTGAGGAAAAATCACTATTGCGGCTGGATCCCAACTGCTTCAAAGATGCCAAGTGGCAGTCCCAACTTTGGGAGGCAACAGTTGCAGAGATGCAGAAAAAAAATATCAAGCTGGTTGGTGAGAAATTTAGGCGCTCCCTGATTACCTATACCTATGTTAACGGCAAATCATTAGGTGAAATCCTGCATCAACTCAGAGCTCAGGTTAGCTGCTGAAATATCAGACACCTTCGTCTCCTGATCCCTCCTGTTTCAACACCAGAAGCAAAAGCCTTCTGAAAATTCAGGCCTGTTCAACCTTCCCACTGGCATCTGAGGTCACAATCAGTTACTTAGAGGAACACTTGTTCCTCAAACCATCGAGCTAGGACCACTGATGCAGTATTCCATTGCGACCGTTTGCCTGTCAGGAACCCTCCGACAAAAGATCGAGGCCATTGCAAAGGCTGGTTTTCAAGGGATTGAAATCTTTGAGAATGATCTGATCACGCATGATGGTAATCTGGGTGAGCTACGGCAATTACTAGCCGATTATGGACTGAAAGTATTAGTCTATCAGCCGTTTCGAGATTTCGAGGGAATGCCAGAACCCCTGCGAAGCCGTGGATTTGCCCGAGCAGAACAGAAGTTTGAGTTGATGCGAGAAATTGGTACCGACTTGCTGATGATTTGCAGCAATGTCTCTCCCAAAGCGATAGGAGGCATCCAGCGGGCTGCAGAAGATCTTTTTGAACTCACTGAATTGGCTGCCAAGCAAGGCTTGCGAGTCGCATATGAGGCGCTGAGTTGGGGTCAGCACGTCAATGACTATCGGGACTCCTGGGAAATTGTCCGCCGAGCCAACCACCCTGCCCTGGGACTCACACTAGATACCTTTCACATCTTCTCTCGCCAGACGGAGCTAGATAGCATTGTCAACATCCCTGGAGATCGAATCTTCCTGGTTCAGGTGGCGGATGCTCCTCAATTGACCATGGATCCTCTCTCCTGGAGTCGTCACCACCGCTGTTTCCCAGGCCAGGGAGAACTAAATTTACAGACTTTCATGGAACGCTTACGAGCGACGGGTTTTGATGGGCCGTTTTCGTTGGAGATTTTCAACGATCAATTCCGGGCCAGTGATCCTTTCCGTCATGCGCGTGATGCCTACCGCTCTCTCGTCTACATGGCCCAGGAGACCGAGTCATCGTCCAAGGTGATGACGAAGAGTCGGAGTTTACCAAAGGTTGACCAGCCGATAGGTATGGACTTTATCGAATTTGCTGTCGATGAATCGGAGCACCAACAGCTCGCTAGTTTTCTTCAAAAGACAGGATTTACTCACGTTGCCACCCACAAGGTCAAGCGAGTGGAGCTTTGGCAACAGGGTGGCATCCGCTTGGTCATCAATCGCGAGTCTCAGAGTTTCGCGCAGAGATACCACACAGAACATGGACTGTCTGTCTGTGCCTATGGGCTGAGCTGTCCAGCTGTCCCTGGATTGCTTGAGCGAGCTACCAAGTTGGGCTATCAGGTTGAATATGCGGATCCAGAGCATGATACTCATGGTATTGCAGCGATTACTGGACCCACAGGAGCTTTGCTCTATCTGGTGGATTCCAACGATCCCTCTCCCCATTGGGAGAGGGAGTTTATTTATCATTCGGTCGATCCAAACTCATATCTATCCAGGGTGGATCATGTTGCGACAACTCTGCCTTTAGACCAAGTTTTGGAAGCGACATTGCTCTATCGGGCTCTCTTCCAAATGCAGGCTTCTCCTTCGGTGAGTCTCCCTGATCCCTTGGGTTTGGTCAAAAGCCAGGTGATGGAAGTGGAAGATCGTTCGCTGGCAATGACACTGAACAGTACCCTGGCAGAGAAGACCGTGGTTGGTCAGATTCAATCACGTTATCGAGGATCTGGGGTGAATCATATTGCGCTGGAAACCAGCGACATCCTTGTCTTGGCAAAATCTCTGGAACAACAGGGAACAGAGGTCATGGAAATTACCGGTCATTATTACGATGATCTGGCTCCACGTTTCGGTTTGTCTACAGAGCTGATTGCACAGCTGCGGACTCACCACATTCTTTATGATGAAGACGAGCACGGATACTTCTATCAACTCTATACCCGCTTGTTTGAGAAACGCTTCTGCTTTGAATTTGTTCAGCGAGCAGGTTATCGGGGGTATGGAGCACCAAATGCACAGATCAGATTGACGATGCAGGCCCGTGAATTGGAGCAGATGTAATTGTTTGAAGGTGTTTTTGGCCACACAAGAATATAAAAATTAAGTATAAGAAAGGACTGATGACCCAGTTGATTTCTGGATATACCAACTTGATTGCGCATATTGGTTGGCCCACAGGAAGCTTCAAGGCTCCGATGATCTTTAACCCTTATTTTGAACAAGAAAAGATTGACACCTTGGTTGTGCCAATGGGGTGCAAAGGTGAGGACTATCCGGGGTTTTTCAAATCCTTGTTTCAGTTGCAGAATATTATTGGAGCATTGATCACCATGCCTCATAAGGTGAGTACTGTGGCAATGCTCGATGAGGTGAGTACCGCCGTTCAAGTCTGTGGAGCCTGCAACGCTGTCCGTAAAGAAGCAGATGGTCGGTTAGTTGGGGACATGTTTGATGGACAGGGTTTTGTGCGCGGGCTCGCACGCAAGGGACGACCTGCCCAGGGTGCCTCTGCATTGGTTATCGGCTCAGGTGGTGTGGGCTCTGCGATTGCGGTTGCCATGGCAGAGACTGGAGTGGGGCGCTTGGCACTATATGATAACCGCCCAGAGGTGATGGAACAGCTCGCTAGTCGGCTCCAGCAGTTCTTTCCGACGTTGCCGATTCAGTTGGGCAGTAACGATCCCAGTAGGTTTGAAATTGTGGTGAACGCAACCCCGATGGGAATGGAGCCTGGTGATCCATTACCGATTGAAGTTGGCCGGATATCACCAACTGCGATGGTTGGTGAAGTTGTGATGAAACAGGAAGAAACCCCATTTGTTTTAGCCGCGCGAGAAAGAGGTTGCTTGACCCAGATTGGTACGGATATGTTGTTTGAACAGATCCCTGCCTACCTGGAGTTTTTGAGACTGCCGACCACAAGCGCTGAAAATTTACGTTCTCTCTCTCACATTCGTTACCAGTGAAAGGTTCCCATGCAACTCCCCTCCAACCCGTTCAAAGCCAACATTCTCAATGGACAACGGCAAATCGGCCTTTGGTGCTCCATCAATGATTCCAATATTGCAGAGATGTTGGCAGCTTGTGGCTTTGACTGGCTCTTGTTTGACACCGAACACACGCCGATGAACCCCCAGGAGGTGCTGCCTCTCCTCCAGGCGGTGGCGCCTTATCCTGTTCACCCGATTGTCCGGCCAAGCTCGCTGGATCCAGCTGAGATCAAGCGTTTTCTCGATTGTGGGGTCCAGTCGCTGCTGATTCCTTATGTCCAGAATGTTGAGGAAACCCAACTGGCAGCGGCTTCTGTGGCCTATGCTCCCGAGGGAATTCGCGGCTTTGCCGGCATCACCCGGGCGAGTCGATACGGAACAATTCCAGACTATGCGAAGCGAGCCCGTGAGGAAATATGCCTGATGGTGCAGATTGAAACTCAGGAGGCCTTGGAGCAGCTAGAAGCCATTGCTCAGGTACCCGGAGTAGATGCGGTCTTCATCGGTCCAGCCGATCTGGCAGCCAGCATGGGCTTTCCTGGAGAACCAAGCCATCCTGAGGTCAAAAAAGCCTGTTTGGAAGGGATTCGGCGAATTCGAGCAGCTGGCAAACCGGCAGGATTTCTAACGCTAGATCAGGAGTTTCTGCAAGAGATCATCGAAGCGGGCTGTCTATTCCCAGCGGTGGACACGGACTATGCGATCCTGCGCCGAGGAGCGGTCGCTCAGTCAGCGAAATGGACATCCGTCAGTTGAGGCTTTTGGCCACTGAGTACAGATGAGGGAGGGGTCAGCTAGTTCTACCGAAGTCGTCATCAAAGCGTTCAATGTCATCTTCTCCAAAGTAGCTACCGGTTTGGACTTCAATAAAAACCAACTCCTCAGAGCCGGTGTTTTCAATCCGATGTTTTGTAAGGATCGGAATATCCACGGCATTGCCAGCGCTGAGGATTTTTTCAGACTCATCTAGTGTCACAAGGGCCTCTCCCTTGACGACATACCAGTGCTCTGCACGTTGCTGATGCCGCTGTAGGCTCAGACGCTTGCTAGGTTGAACAACAATGCGTTTGACCTTGTGGTCTTCTTCGTCGGCCAAAACGGTGTAGTGGCCCCAAGGGCGTTCGTCAGTCAGTGCGGTCATGTATGGTTGATTCTTATTGCGTTCGAGTTGTCAGTGAATCCGGAGAATGGTTGTTTTGGGCGGTGATGGGTAGCAGTGGGCGCTCATCCACAGGCACAGAGATTGTCTCTTTGGATTGATCGGCATAGACCAACTCCAACTTAATCACACAACCCACTTCCAGTGGGCTATGCAGCCCAATCAGCATAATGTGAATGCCTCCCGGATGAAAACTCTGGGTCTCCAGGGCGGGTATTAGTACTTCCTCCAGGCGTTGCTTTCGAAGCATCCCCTCTTCATCCTTGGTCGTGTGCAACTCTACCCGCTCTGCTACCTCTGAGTGAACCTCCACCAATTTGCGCAGCTGCTCACTTTCGTTCCGGAGATCCAGGAAGATCGCAGAATTATTCGCATTGGGGGGTACGGCACGGACCCAAGGGTCTTCAATCTGAATTACAGAAGCTGTCGTCTGTTGAAGTTGCTTGGGAGGCTTCATCTTGGAGGAGGAGCAACCCTGTAACAACAGGATTCCAGCACAGATCAGGAGCGTGAAAATTCTCAACATTGTCAGGTGAAATTTCAGGCTGGTTGGAAGAGACGCTTCGAGAACAGCGAAGAATTGTGGAGACCTGGCAAAATTTTGACTCCTGCCAACAGGCCCAGATCAATCAGGGGTTCAAGGACAATCACACTAAGATAGGCACCACCAAAACTGAGCACCTGAAGCATGTTCTCTGTTCCAAATCCCTGCCCGTAGAAGGCCCAGAATGCAACCCAGCTGATGATTCCTCCCTGGTAGACAAGCGACAACTGTAGAACCTGTCCATAACTCAGATCCTGGTAGGTGGTCTGCCTGGGAATGACCCGCTCTGCGACGGCAGAAACCAAAAAGAGTGGTAGCAGCAAAGTCGTAACGTTCATTCCATACTGAGGTAGATCCCATGGTGCTAGCAAGGCCCCTTGGGCCAGGAGGCCAATGGCTAGACCAAGAGCCGTGGGAACCAGACCAAACAGGAGAAAGAGAGTGGAACCAAGAATCAAGTGGACTTCTGAAACTCCAACTGGTGACGATGGTAGAATCTCAAAGAAAGAGAACACCAAGACACTGGTAAAGATTGTCCTGCCAAGCAGGGTGTTCAGTCCATGCTGTACCAGAAATTCCCAACAATAACGGAGCATTAGACCACCAGCGGTGAGTGCAGTTCCAACACTAAGTAGCAATTTGGCGCCTTGAACAACTCCGGGTTCGATATGCATGGGAACTCCTTGGCTGAGAATTGAAAGTTGAGATGCCGATGACTTCTTGGGCTAAATAGCAAAGCAAGCGCCAAAACTAGGCAGCACTGTTGGAAGAGTCAAGCAGTTGTCGCAAAAGTGAACTCCCACTTGTGAATGTCCAGCAGTCCTAAGAAACTGCAGCAATTCTGTTTGAATCTGCCACTGTGTCAGAACGTCTCCAAACAAAGGAAGCAACCATGATTGAATTGTATGAATTGGCCGCTAAAGATGATAATCAGGTCTTCAGTCCCTACTGCTGGCGAATTCGCTTGGCCCTGCATCACAAGCAATTGCCATTCAAGAGCATTCCTTGGCGCATGACCGAGAAGGACCGAATTGCCTTTGCCGATACGGAGCGGGTGCCTGTACTTGTTGATGGAGAGCAAACATTGGCAGATTCTTGGAAGATTCTTGAATATCTTGATGAACGATATCCTGAGCACAGTCTAGAAATGCATCGTGGGGAACTGAGGTTTTTACGGCATTGGACAGAAATAGTGATGTTTCCAGGAATGAGCCGGATGATTGTTGATGAGATCCACAAGACCGTTCATGAGAAAGATCAGGATTACTTTCGAGCAACACGTGAAAAAGTTTTTGGGAAGCCACTCGAGGAGGTTGTGGCTAATAAGGAAGTCAAGCTCGAGGAATTCCGCAAGTCATTGAATCCTCTCCGAGCTACACTAAAGGCCTTTGATTTCTTAGGTGGCTTTCGGCCAAATCTGGGGGACTACCTAGTGTTCAGTGGTCTGATGTGGGCGCGTTGTACTAGTCCAATGCCTCTGCTGACTGAGGATGATCCAGTTTTTGCCTGGCGTGAGAAAATGTTAGATCTTTTTGGTAGCATGGCGAGGTCGGTTCCTTGTCGGGAGATCAACTAATTTGAGAAAATTACCAGGGAATTTCTTTGGATTTTTTTGACAAATTACAAAATTTTGCACCCTAATGTAAAATAAGATTTTATTCTGCAAGCTAGCATCTCTACACCCTATGAATAACAGGGATGTATCGAGAATTAATCTGAAGAAATAATGTAAAGTTATCACATAAGTGTAGCATTAAAATAGCTTTCAGAATTTTGCAATTTCCTTGCTGAAGTTGACAGCATACTTTCAATCTTGTATAGTCGTATTCAAATGGAATTAATTGTTGCATCTCATTGACGAGTTTCTGTGCACATACATTTCGATAAAATAAACTTAATATTTTATTGAAATAATTAGATATTTTATTGAAACTAATTTTAGGAGAAGCATCTGTTTTTTTCATTGTGGAGATCCTCTTTTTGATCCACAAATAGCCTGCCAGAATTCACTCAATTTCGCTTGAATTCCCCTCCATGGGAACCTCTTTGGTACCGGCTGATTCAGCATAACCTGAAATTCAGGAGAAGCTATGTCTTTTCATTCATTTCTGCACAATTTTCATAACAAATTTCAATCAAAAATGTCGCGCGCCGTACTGACCAGTGCCATCACGCTTGGTGGCGCGATGGCACTCGCCGGCACAGCTGCCGCAGGTGGTCACAGCAAATGTGGCAAAGTTACCATTGCCGACATGAATTGGGCTTCAGCCTCTCTGATGGCCAATGTTGACGCGATTATTCTTAAGGAAGGATATGGGTGTGAGACCGAGATCATACCTGGTGATACGATGCCAACCTTCACATCCATGAACGAGAAGGCCAATCCAGATGTGGCCAGTGAATTGTGGATCAACGCTGTACGTGAGCCGCTGGAAAAAGCAATGTCTGAAGGTCGCTTACATTCCGCAGTGAAAGGGCCAATTACTGGACTTGGTGAAGGCTGGTGGGTAACAGAACAGTTTGCCAAAGACCATCCAGACTTGAACACAGTTGAGAAAATCTTGGAGCGTCCTGATCTATTCCCATATGCAGAAGACAAGAGCAAGGGAGCCTTCATGGGCTGTCCAGCTGGATGGGGCTGCCAATTGGCCAACATCAACATGTTCCGAGCTTTCGAAATGGAGAAGAAAGGTTGGGTATTGGTTGATCCAGGTTCGTCAGCTGGTCTTGATGGATCAATTGCCAAGGCATCTGAGCGAGGCGAACCGTGGTTCGGCTACTACTGGTCTCCAACTGCGATTATTGGCAAATACAATTTGCAAAGTATTCCTTTTGAAGCTCCGTTCGCAGGTACAGACAACTGGGATGGATGTATCGCCAAAGCGGAGCAGGAATGTACAAATCCAAAGCCCTCTGCTTGGACAGAATCTGAGGTCCACACCGTGGTGACAGATGAGTTCAAGAAGCAAGGTGGAGTCGCTCTGGACTTCCTCTCCAAGCGTGTTTGGCCTGGAACCGTGATGAACGGGATGTTGGTTTACATGACTGATAACCAAGCCAGTGGAGAAGACGCAGCGATTGAGTTCCTTGCAACCAAAGAAGACGTCTGGACCAAATGGGTACCAGCTGACGTTGCCAAGAAAGTAAAGTCCGCACTCTAATTCTGAAAAAGGGGCCTGCCATAGGGCGGTCCTACCACGTAGGCCCCACTTCAGGAAAGATAAAAAATGGACTTCTTAGAGATGCCTTCCCTAGGGCGTCGTGACTTGATGAACCTGCGCAAAGGAATTGATGCAGGTTTCCGCTCTTTTTCCCGGTCCTACGGTGAGGACTTGGAAAACTTCTTTGATCCTCTGCTCCAGTTCCTAATTTTCTTCGAAAAGCTTCTGATTTCAACTCCCTGGCCGATTATTCTATTGATTGTTGCTGGTTTGACCTGGCTTGGTTCACGAAGTTGGAAAATTGTCGTTGGCTCTGTTTTCTGCTTCATGCTGATTGGTTATCTGGACATGTGGGAAGATACAATGTCCACGGTTGCCATGATTTCTGTGGCAACCCTGATTTGCATCAGCATTGGAATCCCAATCGGGGTATTGATGTCCCGCTCGGATCGGTTACAAGCCACCATCACTCCGGTCTTGGACGTGATGCAAACCATTCCGAGTTTCGTCTACCTCATTCCTGTGGTGATGTTACTTGGTATCGGCAAGGTTCCGGGTCTTTTGGCAGTCTGCATCTATGCCCTTCCTCCGATTGTACGATTGACCAACTTAGGAATCCGACTTGTTGACAAGCAAGTCCTGGAAGCAGCAGACGCTTTTGGTTCGAGCTACTGGCAGCGCCTCAAGGACGTGCAGATTCCATTGGCTTTACCCAATATTTTTGCTGGGGTGAACCAGACGATCATGATGGCTCTGGCAATGGTGGTGATTGCTTCGATGATCGGTGTCAAGGGTTTGGGTATCCCTGTCTTGCAGGCGATTTCCAACCAATATTTGGCGCTTGGGCTTTTCAATGGACTAGCGATTGTTGCCCTGGCGATCATCTTTGACCGTGTCACACAGGCTTTCGGTAAACGGCTTCAACGCCATCAAATAGGAGGACCTAGTGTCTGACTCGGAAGCATTGATCCGCATCGAACATCTCTACAAGATTTTTGGCACACGCCCTCAGAAGAAGTTGTCTTTGGTCAAAGAAGGAATAGGTAAACAGGAATTGTTGGAGGGACACCAGCATGTATTGGGACTCTCCGACATCAACCTCGAAATTCCCAAGGGCAGTCTGCAGGTGGTGATGGGACTCTCTGGATCCGGGAAATCTACGTTGATTCGCCACATCAATCGCTTGATTGAGCCAACTGCTGGTGAAATTTGGGTCGGTGCTGAAGACGTGATGCAGATGGACAAGGTTCAACTGCGGGAATTCCGACGGCACCGAACAGCAATGGTGTTTCAGCGTTTTGCCCTGTTACCCCACAGGACTGTACTGGAGAATGTCTCTTACGGATTGGATATTCAGGGAATTGCGAAGGATGAGGCACACAAACGGGCTGAGCGTTGGATTGATCGGGTAGGATTGGCCGGATACGAACAACACTTTCCCGCCAAGCTCTCTGGGGGAATGCAACAGCGAGTGGGACTGGCCCGGGCGTTGGCCACCGATGCCGACATCCTACTCATGGATGAAGCCTTCAGCGCGCTGGATCCACTCATTCGCACAGACATGCAGAACATCTTACTGGATCTTCAGGAAGAACTTCATAAGACGATTGTCTTCATCACCCATGATCTGGATGAAGCGCTCAAGCTGGGAGACCAGATCGCCATCTTGCGTGATGGCGGAATGGTTCAGCAGGGCACAGCACAACAGATCGTGATGAAACCGGCAGACGATTACATCATGGACTTTGTTCGTGATATCAATCGAGCTCGTGTATTGCGTGTACGTGGTGTGATGGAAAGAGAAGGGCTGCCTGAAAATCCAGATGGTGCGATTCCAGAACATATCTCACTTGAAGATGCACTACCTCGCTTGGCTTCGGCAGGTCATGAAGCGGTCCCGGTGCAGAACAAGCAGGGACAGATAGTAGGCAGCATCACTGTGGAAGCTGTGATCCAGGCGATGATCCGTCCAGACCATGACAATCGCAACTAGTAAATCATCTGAGTCCGATCACTCAGATGATTCTCTCCTCAACAGACCGCTTTAACTGAAGGATCTCTCCTTTCAGTGGTTGCTGCTCCTCACAGTTTTCCAGTATCCAGTTGCAGGTTTTGATGATTGGCACCCAATTTGGCTTTTTGGGAAAGCGCTTGGGGTCGAGGTAACGCTCTAGCATGTAGGCCCTCGGAGTACTCCCATTCATTGTGATGTGCCAATATCCGCTTTGTTCTCCCAATTCTGCCAAGGTTCCACCTGTAGCCAGCCGATAATAGTTCGCAGTCAACTCTAGCAAACGACTTAGATCCTTCCGCATTATATCCAGATTCGATTTGTCTAAAAGTCGTTGTGGCTCATTTTTGAGATCCAGAGATTGATCTGTGATATTTTTTGCTGCAGAAAGTTCACTAAGGGTCCAGACCCATTCACGTTTCCCAGCAAAATCCAGTGAATGAACTGAAAGCTGACAGGGCCATTCTTCTTTGTCGTTGGAGGTAAGGATCTGTTGGCTGACTGAGGGTCGAGGTAGGTTGGAAATGGCATTTTGAAAGAAGCCATCGAGGTGCTGTTGCAGCAGTTCTGAACCAACCAAGCCGCTGCGCTTCTCAAAGCCTTGATTGATAAGTATGATCCGGTCCTGTTCATCTGTGACCACGAGCGCAGTGTCGACAGTGTCAAACAGCTTTTCCATCCGTACGTGTTCTTGAATCAGGGAGATGCGTTGATGTTCCAACTCTGTGAGTGAGTCCTGCATTTGCAGTTGCTGGCACAGACTCAGCTGAGCTTTGACTCTCATCCGTAGTTCCACAGCCATCACGGGCTTGATCAAGTAATCGTTGGCTCCCAAGGTCAGTGACTTGTGAGTCAAACGCTCCTGTTCGTTCGCGGTCACCACTAGAATTGGTAGTTCATCAGAGGAATATTCACTTCGAATCTGTTCTATGGCGGCATACCCATCCAGATCTGGCATCATCAAGTCCAGGATAAGCAGGTCGGGTTCATCCGTTGTCAGATTTTCCAGCATGCTGCTGCCATTGGAATAGTTGATGATCTCCAGATCCAGACTTTCCAGAAAATTGATAAAGATTTCAACATTGAGGTCTTCATCATCAACAATCACTACCTTGGCTTTGCCCTTAAAAATTTGCTCTTCAGAATGATTGGGCAAGGTGTCTACCACCTCAGCTTCATCTATTGGGGGTTGTTCGTTCTTTTCTTCAAGAGAAAGTACTTCCGAGCTACTAACCAAGGGAAGTGTGAACGAAACAAGGGTCCCTTCGCCGAGGCGGCTACTAATCTGCAGTCTTCCATGGTGCAACTCGATGATGTGCTTGGAGAGACTGAGGCCAAGCCCCATCCCAGAGATGTTGTCAACATTCGTCGCACGTTCATAGTCTTTCTCGATTGTCTTCAGTTCTACTTTGGGTATCCCTATTCCAGTATCTTCAATAATCACGAAAACTTCTGAATCAGTAAGTTTGGCTTCGAGTCGGATCTCTCCAACCTGGGTGTACTTGATTGCGTTGTTGATCAGGTTGAACAAGACCTGTTGGATACGGTTCTCATCGACATTTATTTTAGGCAAGTTGTCTGGAATCTGTGCCTTCAGATTCAGTTTCTTGCGTTCAATGGCTGGATGGACCAAGGGAAGCATAGTCTGGAAGATCTGTGAGAAATTTGCGGGATGCCGCTCCAGCTTCAGTTTCCCATCTCGCATGTTTGTAAAATCAGTGATGTCCCCGATCAATTGATTCATTCTCCGCCCACTGCTGACGGCAACTTCCAGTTTTCGAATCAACGTAGCTGCCAGCCCCGCTTTTTTCTCTAGAATGCTCTCGCACATACCAATCATTCCGGCGAGTGGTGTCCGCAGTTCGTGGGAAGTACGTGCTAGAAACAGGTCTTTATTGCGATTTTGAATTTCCAGGAGATGAGTCAAGCGACGCAGCCGCAACTCCCTGTCCTTGTAGAGGATGATCGATAGAATCAGCGGAATGACAGCCCGATAGTTTCCATCCCAGGCATCAAAGACTGGTGGAAGAATTCCTTTGACTGCCATGTTGGAGAGCATTGGCAGAGCGTAGATTACGGTGAAGACGACCGTAAATTCTTGTAGATGACTTCTCCTCTTCCAAACAGAGATCAGAGCCATGACGCAATAGAAATAGACGAGAATAAATCCAAGAACGATGAACTGAAATGGGTTATTGACAGAATGCAAAATGCTTTGCTGAGTAAAGGCTAGGAAGCCCAGCGCTAGAAATATGACTATGGAAATGATGAGAACATTCTGGATGTGATTTTGAAACCGAATCTTCACCAAGCCGGTTTCATAGGAAATAATCTTCAGATAAGCGATTGAATTGACAGCGAGCTGAATACCAAACAATTTCAGATAGACTTCGGAGCCAACGGAGAGTCCCATCAAAAGATAAATCTTTTTTTCCAGCAGCAGTCCGAAGAGTCCGTTGATGATGACAATCAACAACCAAAACTGGTTCTGACTCAAACCAACTAAGGCTGTGAGCAGGAAACTCAGTAGAAACAGACCCATCACCAGCCCCACCGCTAAAATACGAAGTTGATAGTGATCTTCAAATGCCTCTGGCTCAAACAAGGTGAAGCCTTGAATGATCCCGCCATGTTGCTGTTTGACCAGGATCAGCACAGCCGCACTTTGATCACTCAACTGGAAGGAATAGTGCTCAGAAAAAGTTGTTGTGGAAGGCGGTAGTGGTTGAATTGCCTGACCTTGAGTAACCAGGAAGGCTTGAAATTCAATCAGGTTCCGAGTCTGAAATTCTAGAACACTTGGGGTCTGCTTTTTTGGTATTTCCACGAAGAACCAGGCATTCCCATGCCGCCATGCCATTTGATTGAATTCGGATGGAGTCCAATCGTTGAGCATGGTGGGTTGCTGAAGTAGTTGCCTGGGCTGAAGGCCTTGCTCCTGATCGAGATAGTACTTGACCAATGGACGAATGCTGTTGCCTTCAGACTCTCTCTGACAGGACCCAAGGAAGAGTCCGACCATCAGCACAATCAACATCCGCGATGATAGTTTGGTGAGCGCGTTCAGCATGGTTTCCTAAAGCTGAAATCCAGAAGATTACTATTTAATCTAGCTATTATGTTCAGCAATATAGTCTGCAGGTACAACACCGTTCTCCAAAATATTCCGATATTCTCCTAGCAAAGTGCACAGAAGTTACTAAATTCTGGCAACAGCAATTGTTAAGTCTGTCAAATAATTTGGTTGATGGGAATGAACTCAAAATATGAGCTGTTTATTTAACAAATGAGAGGTTTAAGTGTCTCAAACAGAAGAAAAACATCTGCTCACAGAAGAAGAGAAATTTTCAGAGAAAGATCCCCTATGGCTATTGTTGCTGGGCCTGAGCGTATTGATGGGAGCTTTTCTGTTCTGGTTCCTTCTCTTTTACTAAAGCTGCAGTGAATGGCTTTCCAATTCGAAGCTATTCAGAACAGTAAATGAGCATGTCGAAAAAAATCTTAGTTGTTGATGACAACGAATGGATCCTCGAGATGATGTATGAGTTACTAGTCCCATCTGTCAAAGTCCCTAGAGGCTTCGAAGCATAGCAGGAATTCTATTTCCAGGCATGATTGAGGATCAGCCAGAGTACTATTAGGATGACAAGTTAGAGGTGACAGGAACTCACACTTGTGAAGAAGCACTGGAACAGGCCCAGCGCGCGATAACGTTGAAGGAGCCCTATTCACTCACTTTTGTTGATCTAAACCTTGAACAAAACCTAACAGGAGTTGATGTCGCTATTCACCTGAAACAGCTCGATCCACTAATCGAAATCGTGATCGTCACCGCATATTTTGATCGACAAGACAAAGACTATCTTCATCGGATGCTAGGGAGTGGTAACTTTTATGTCCTGCAAAAACCCTTCAAGGCTACAGCAATCAAAGGATTGGTCGACTCGCTTCGTCTTGGTCCGTCCGTTCGTCTAGAGCAGATGCGTTCTCCTGAATCAGTCTCGCAGCTTGAAACGTAGTTGAACTAAAAAACTCTACGAAGAAATCAAAAAAGTCCTCAGTCAACATGGGATTCACTCTGTGCTTTTACTGATGCTGATCGGCTCCATCCTGATGTGAGATGACCAGCCTATGAATTGGAACTTTTTTGATGATATCATCGCTCATTGAGGCTGTTTCTTCATTTGGGAGACAAACAGAAAGACAAGCAGAGGTTGTTGGCGCTATCATTCGGACCTTAAGAGTAATATAAATTTTCAGAGGGCTTACCTGAAATGAACATTCAGGAAGTACAGGAATTGATCAGTGCCAACATTGTTCTGGTTGCTGAAGATGAACCAATGCTGCGAGAATCTCTACAGCAAATGCTGGGCTACTTCTTTGCGCAAGTAGATGCTGAAGCCGATGGTCAGGAGGCTCTAGATCAGCTGGCTGAAAATAGCTGCGGTATTGTCCTTACCGACTTAAGAATGTGGAGGATGAGTGGTTCCCAATTGCTCCAGGAGATTCGCTAGCAATCTTCACGGCAATCGATCATTGTCATGAGTGGCCATGATGATGATGTGTTGCGGCAGGAACTGGCAGCCTATAATGTTCATTATCTGATCAAACCAATCATTTTGGAGGAATTTCTGAAGGTGGTGATTCCAATTTGCCAAAGTCTTCAATTTGAGAATCAAAGTTACTAAAGGGGGTAGCAAGTGAATGCTAAGTTTTAAGGAAATCAGAGCTTGTGTAGCATTGAGCTACTAAAGCAGGTGCATTCCTTAAAACTTTGTATAGTCTGTGCAGACTTATTGAAAAATAGTCTGTTCCTTCTAAAGCTCATTCCATGAAACAAGAAGACCTTCAACGACTGAAAGATACAGGAAATTGTCCCAGAGGGAATCTGCGCGGTGTGGATCTGGGTGGAGCTAGTCTGCTGGAGGCTGTTCTGCGGGAAACCGATCTTTCTCAAGCAAACTTACGCGGGGCTTTGCTCCGTCGAGCCATTCTGGTTCAAGCCAATCTGCGAGAAGCCAACCTGCAAGAAGCCGACTTGAAGGGTGCTGACTTAGAAAGTGTGGATCTCTACCGAGCTGATTTATTCAAGGCGGTTCTTGAAGATGTAGACCTGCAGGATGCAAATCTGGATCAGCCAGATCTCCGAAAAGCAAATCTGGTCAAGGCTGACATGCGAGGAGCCAATCTGTTCAGGGCTAGAATGCAGGGCGCCGATCTTTCTGAAGCTGATCTGTATCGTGCAGATCTGGAGAAAAGCGATTTACGCGATGCCAACCTTTATAAAGCCGACCTGCGGGAATCTAACTTACAAGGAGTAAACTTGCAGGGCGCCAATCTTCAGGGTGCCGATCTGGAAGGAGCCAACCTCTTTGAAGCTGACCTGACGGAAGCAAATTTGGAGGGGCTCAGCTTAGAGCGCACCAACTTGGAATCAGCCAAATTCTTCAAAACCATCATGCCTGATGGGCAAACGCATACCAAAAAGTAGCTACGTACGGAATCACCCGCTTCTTCAGTTAGGAATTGTAAATCAGACTGGATGAGCGAGCTTTTTCAATCTTCGAATTTCACTCATATTTCCCTGCCCAGCAGAATCTCTCACCCACCACTGGTGTGGTCATCCTCTCTCCCAGTTGATCAAGGGTTTTCAAACAAATGAGAATTTGTCCTTCTCCCTCAGGAAAAAGATGGCTAAAAGCAAGATGAGAGGGATTCTTCCAGATATCTAATACTCATTATTTTTCTATTGCCGCAAAGTTCTCACCCACTACTTTTGTGACCTCTCCTCAACCAGAATGATTGTGATTTTTAATGTTGACCATCCACTACAGTCCTTCTGCTAAGAGTGTCCATTCTTGAGTTTCAGCAGAGATTTATTCCAGCTACGAAGTCTTTTCTTAAATAGCAGGAAAATAACAAAATCAAGAAACTCAACCAATTATTGGTTTTTGCTCCGAAATTCTCCCCCTGATGTTTGCTGACATGGCAGTCGTGTTCCGAAATTCTCCTACCAGTTGAAAATATTACTCATTAAATTTAATTTTAAGTTGTCACAGCTAACGCTCACCGTCATCTGAAGAGATTTTAACTCAGCAGGGAATCGGTTTTCCCTAATATGTAAGAAACATCGACCTAGGAACTGGGAGTTAGGAGGAGAAAATGGATCGGACACTCATTTTTGTAGACAGCAAACATTACCGAGGTGACTGTCGCAGAATCCAGGAACGCTTCGAAGTGAAAGGCTCAGTGAAAATGAATTTCAATGAGCAGGAGATGGTGGCCAAATTATCAAATTTAAGTAGGGGGGGATGCCGACTTGTCGCAAATCATCATTGCAGGCCTCAAGCTAACATATACCTCACTTTCCTTATACCATCCAAGATCCATCAGAAACAATTACAGGTTCGGTCCCAAATTCTTGCCAGAGTAGTCCGTTCTCATCACACACCACATGACCACTACATCATCAATATCCAATTTCGTGGCGCATTGCTCAGAATCCATGGTGTAGATGAACTGATTGAGCAAAACCTTGATAAAAAACTTTTGGATTATCATGTGTAGAAAAATTGCGAGTTACTATATCAACCATGAGTTATCTATTTGAATTGTGATTCTATCAATTTTTTAAGCTTTAAATGTAATTCTTGATGAGCAGGAGTAAGTATGTATGAGATATCTAGAAAGCAAGAAAGAGAGCGTCGAAAAATCGTTTTTCCAGCACGTCTTCAGGTTCGTGATCTGACTGAAAATGTTGTCGGTCTGGATCTTGCCGCAATGGGATGTCGAGTTAAGTCTAGACATCAAATAAATATACTAACTAAATTAATTTTTGAATTCTACATTCCTTCTGCAGAAGAGGGAAAATATACTTTGGGTGATCCAATTGGTAACGTATTAGTAAGATGGACAAAGCCAAGCCACCAAGAAGGGTATTTCATAATGGGCTTAGAATTCGGGTCAGTGCCAAATAGTAATCAAGGTATCAACTATTTCTTAGGAGAGAACCATAATGGACTTGTAAAAACATTGACATGTGACAACTCATCCCTGAAAGGGCGTTATGTAGAGTGTTTTGCTTGTGGCCATCAAAATATTGAACAGTATTCACTCAAGAAAAAATCTGTTCATATCCAAAATAATATTTTTGGAATCCCAACCTACGGTGAACCCTACCCTAAACTTGATCCAGTCGACTATAACTTACTCTACCTAACGATCTGTCCTAACTGTAATTTTACGGCGCCAGGTGATGAATTCTTCAAACACAGTAAAGAAGATGAAGCCTCCTTTGAGTCAAAAGTTTTTTCAGATAAATGGACTGAAGTAAGAGCAGAGTTAAGTGAAAAATACCAAACTCTGGAAGAAGGAATTAACAGAGAAGAAAGATCTATTGAACAGGCTCTGTTGAGTTATGAGTTGGCTACAAGAACTTTTCAAACACTGTGTGATGTTAATCCAAAAAATGGAGCTTTCGTAGGCCTTCTAGCTATGATTCGATTGCGTCAAGCACAATTGTGTATCACTAATCTTAAGCCTTTAAATAATGGAAAAGAAAAAGCTCAAGAACTGCTGGTAGAAGCACAGAAAGATCTTGATGAGAACTTTGAAAAATTAGATGAAATTCAAAGTCTGTTAGCAGCCCAATTGCTCGTAGCAACATCGATATACCTCAAAGATATTGATGTCACTGGAAAATATATGAAGTATCTCGATCGATTTGATGCCATGGAGAAGCCAGCTGAAGGGAGTCGAACTGCAAAAACTCTTTCTAAAGTTAGAATAGCAGTGGAGGACTTTTACAAAAATCGACACGAATATCAAAAAGATCAACTTGAAACCTTTTTACCCCAAGAGGTTAAAGGAGAGCAAAAAAATTGAAACAAGTGATATCTCTGAAAAAACCTTCCAGCCACATGTGTAAATTATGAAATACATTCTCCTTGCTATAGTCTGCTGGAGTCTGTTTCTACTTTTGGCTAGTTGCGATAGTGGCCGCAACCCGGTGGACGGTGTTGTAGTTTATGACTTCGACTTCGATCTTGATCCTGATGTTGATGTTGATGTTGGCGGTGGCGGTGGTGGTGGCAGTGGCGGTGGTTTTGGTGGAAATCCACCTGGCACACTTCCACCAAGGGGATCAGTTGCCTGCAGTGTGTCGGGGTCAGGTGGTCTGCATCAATTGAGTTTCTTCAGGGATGCTCGACAAAAAAAGCTACTGGAATTGGCAGGATTTGGTGGCTTGTCCGTGGATGGAGCAGCGAACACATACTCCGTTGAAATGTCCTCAGAAGGACAGAGTAAATTGGCAAAATATGATCGTTTGGGGCAGCCTGCATGGCAGCGTCAAATGGGTAAGATCCAGGAAAAGTTAAACGTTGGAATTATTGCAGATCCATTGGGTGGTGTCTCAACTTATACAACAAGAGTCTCATCAACAGCGGGAAGTGACTTAGATGTAGAAGTCATACAGTATGATTCAGATGGTCTTGAGAAATGGAGGAGTGTAATTAGTTCCCCAATGGATGAAGTTGCCACAGGATCAAGTATTGACAACAACCGAAATCTGCTCGTTACTGGCTTTACATTAGGAAATATCGAGAACTATGTAGCTGCATCTAGTGAGTGCGCTATCACAGACTTGGGAAGCAATACTCAATTCATAGCAAACGAAGACAACGTATTTAACAAAAAGCTTTGCAACAAAAGTTTGAGTACAGATTGTAGTAGTGCGACTTACAGCATTAAGACTTCTGATAATCAAAGCACCCATGGGAAACCCCTCCATAACATAACATTTTTCGAGAATTCAAGTTACAAATTCATGAACATTAAGTTACATGCCGACCAGCATGGCGCAGACAATATAACAATCACAAGATCATCAGATAATTGTGAGAAAACATTTGAGTTAATCGTCAACAGGATAAATGACGATCCACTCTCAAACAGTGATCTGAATCCAGGCTGGCATATAAACGCAGGTGATAATTTCACATGTGAGTCTGCAAACGGCTGTCTACACAATGTCCTCGATTCAGTGGACGCTGGCTTGGTAGGCAATAACACTCTCAGTAATATAAGCTCAGATAATTGGAGCGTTTCTCAAATTGAAAGCACTTATTCTGACAATAACAAAGTAGTAATTACATCAAATGGCCGTTGGTGGTTCCAACCAGATATAAAGTTCAATGGTCGGCAGTATTTCTCTGTCAAAGTTTTTGACAACGATAATCACAGCCAAGATAAAAGAATTTGTGTGGCCTCTGTAACTCATCAGAGCGACAATAGCACCCCCATTTTACGGTGTCAGACTCAACTGGCAGACACCGCTGATAATACATTCTTTTATTCGATCAATGAGGGAGATAATTTAACCTCAGTAATTTATGCCCATGATCAAAATAATCAGCGGCTTGATTTCAGAGTATTGGAAGGACCAGACCCTGGCTATGGATCAATTCAAGGTGGAAACCCTACATCAACTACAGGTGGCGATAACGGGGGTGGTAAAATCTGTTTTGCTAGCGATAGTAATATACATTTATACAATTGTGATTCCACAGAAAGAGTTGATAATCGGCCAGACTATCAGCAATACAAAGATTGGGGTTATGCCCGAATAAAAGATCCAGATAATCAAACTGACAACTCAACACAATGGACGTACCAACACTCAAATAATCCCAATGACTACTCTGATTACATAAATAATAGATCCATACATAACTACTATGAATTCAAAGTACGCTTTACTGATCAAACAGGTTTCTACAATGATGCAATAATTCGAGTTAAAGTTAAGGCAGTTAATGATAAACCAATCACTTATGACAACAACACTTTAGCGTCAGAACATGTAGAAGAAAACGACACTCCTGCACCACTTGATATGGCACACGTAGATTCAATATGCGACGATGGATACTGTGATAACTGGGACAATACTGCGAGTGAGAGAAACAAAATAATGCTCCAGGGTTCAGACATTGAAGATACAATTGATAACTTAACTTTTTATTTTAATGGCTCAGGATGTACAAAATCAACTTGTTCCATTGATGGAAAAATCAGCAATTCTTCCTTCAGTCACAGTGAGCGAAACAAAAGACAACTTAAGATCGTGCCATTCAATGACTTGAGTTATGCAGTATATACTGATCAACAGCAAATTAAAGTCTATGACGGCGGAAAATATGGTGTTTGGAATAGTAGTGGTAATCTAGTTCGATCTTCTAGCACCAGAGATTCAGCAAGAAAGACAATTAG
>JAQWOT010000084.1 GCA_029245725.1 SAR324 cluster bacterium
TACAACTATCAAATGGGTCAGAGAGTGCTCCAACCATCGCATCAATGACCTGTCCGTCATTCATTCGTTGTCCACATCTCATGTTTGGAAGCCAGTATTGGGATCGGCTCAATGATTCTGCACCTTCTCCCAGGGCAATATCTGTATCGCTGCACAGAATTGATTGGGCTGCACAGACGAACGCCTGGAGTCCGCTGCCACAAAGACGGTTTAGAGTGTAGGCAGGAGTTTCGATCAGAATACCTCCTTTTACAGCTGCATAGCGGGAAAGGTACATGTCCCATGGATCGGTATGAATCACATTGCCCATTACTACTTGTCCAATTTTGACGCGTCCAAATCAGCTCGTTTGATTGCCTCTGCTACAACAGACGCCGCAGGATCTACCAAAGGAAAATCCTTGAGACTGCCTCCGTAATCACCGATTGCAGTTGGAACTCCACTAACAACAACGACTTCTCTTGAAGCACCCATGAATTTCTCCTGATTTAAATGTCTTTTTTAGGAAAGATTTTCTTGAAAAATGGTGATTTTGACTTGAATCAAAAAGTCAAATATCTAGCAAATTTTGGTAAGCCACAATTTGCTTCACTATAAGAAACTATTTTTCGAACAAGAGCAGCTAAATGGTCTGGGATTCAATTTTAGTCGATTGGGAACATTGGGGTTTATTTCTGAGCGCGTTTCTTTCAGCTACCCTCTTGCCAGGAAGCTCTGAGGTCTTGCTAGCTGGGTTACTGCTTTCTGGAACTCATTCCGAATTGAAACTCTTGTTTTGGGCAACACTTGGAAATGTGCTTGGTGCTCTTTTAAACAGGGAGTTTGGGGCAGGAATTCTTCGAGGGTGGGGGGCCAAGTGGTTGGGGATCACTCACCAAAGATGGTCACAAGCTGAATGCTGGTTTCAAAAATATGGGCAGTGGAGCTTGTTACTGGCCTGGCTGCCTGTAATCGGAGATCCATTGACCATTGTCGCTGGGACTTTGGGCATTTCAAGAGCTCGCTTTCTTATTTTAGTGACTCTTGGAAAGGCTACACGCTATTGGATCCTCATCTATATGATGGAACTAGGTTCAACCTCGTAATTACTTCAAAAATCAACTTCAGATCCTGGACCAGATCGGTAGCTAACATGAACTAAACAATAGACCTGTAATTTCGATCGCAGAGCAAACTCTTCAGTGAACGAAAAATTGGGATTTGCCATCAGGCAGTCTGAATTCGAAACCCTCGACAAGAGATTCATATGTCCTTTAAATGGTTCGTGGCAACCCTCACCTTGACTCTCGGAACTTCCAGTGCTGTTCAAGCAGCTAAAAATTTCAACAGAATTTCTTCCTTCCCGACTTACCTCAACATAGCAACTGGTGAGGACACCCAATCAAGAAAGTTCTGCAGAGATCATTTCGGCTACAGCTGATGGAAATATTCTTGTCTACACAGATAGCCCACTTGGGGGGGGTGACTGGAATGATTGATATCAATGATCAGCGGAACCCAAAGGCTTTGGGCAATATCAAAATGCAGGGAGAACCTATTGCCGTCTTAGTGATTGGAAACACTGCTTTCGTGGGGGTCAATACTTCCGAAGCTACAAGAATCCCTCTGGTAAAGTTCATGCGGTTAACCTGAAATTACAAAAAGAGATCAATGGATGTGAATTGGGGGTCAACCAGACAGCACTGCTTCCTCTCCTGACGGATCATTCATCTCAATCACCATCGAAAATGAAAGAGATGAGGACCTTCGGGATGTAAGAATTCCTCAGCTGCCGGCTAGAAATCTAGTAATGATCTCGGTTGGTGACGGTAGTCTCATTTGTAGTTCCATGAACCTGGTTGACATGACAGGCTTGGCAAGTATTGGTGCGGAAGATCCTGAACCGAAATTTGTAGATATCAATGATATCGGTGAAACCGTGTTGACCCTTCAAGAAAACAATCATATTTCCGTGGTGGATCAAGATGGAAAAATTATCTCTCATTTCAGTGCGGGAGCCACAGACCTAGAAAAGATTGATGCTCTTGATGAACGGGGTGCACTTATTTTTAATGGCTCACAAAAAAACAGACTTCAAGAGCCTGATGGTATTCAATGGCTAAACAATGACTTGTTCACGATCGCCAACGAAGGTGTTCTGGATGGGGGTAGCCGAGGATTCAAATTGTTCAAGAAGGATGGGATCCTCGTTTATGAAAGTGGAGCTAATTTTGAGCACGCTTTGATTGAAATTGGGCACTATCCAGAAAAACGTTCAGATGCTAAGGGATTAGAGCCAGAAGGAATGGAATTCACCTTGTTTGATGGTAGGCCTTTCATGTTTCTGCTTTCTGAAAGGGGTTCTGTCGTCGGTGTTTACGACATGAGTGTACCGAGCAATCCGGTTCTTGAACAACTGCTCCCCTCAGGACTTTCTCCTGAAGGAGCGATCGCCCTTCCAAAGAGAAATATTATTGCAACTGCAAACGAAGCTGATTTAGTTGAAGATGCCGGGGTGAGTGCCCATGTGATGATCTATGAGTATCAGGATGCTCCAGCTAGCTACCCTGCCTTGACATCTGGTGGTGCTTCAGAGTTGATCGGTTGGGGTGCCATTTCTGGAATGGTTGCTAAATCTGACGTGATGATCTACGTGGTAAACAGCAGCTTTTATGGCTATCAACCCACCATATTAGTGATTGATCCAAGCTCAAAGCCAGTTCGGATGTTTAGCGAATTCCTATCACTCGTGCTGGGTATCCTGCCCAGAAACTAGATCTCGAGGGTATAACAACCGATGGCAAAGATGGGTTTTGGGTAGCATCGGAAGGAAGAACAGATCGTATGATTCCGCATAGCCTTTACCTTGTGAATGCGAAAGGTGAGATCAAAAAGGAAGTCTCTCTGCCTCCTCAATTGCTGAACGCAGAAAAACGCTTTGGATTTGAAGGAATTCCCCGTGTTGATAACACACTGTGGATGGTCATTCAGCACGAATGGCAAGATGATCCAAAAGATCACGTGAAGTTGGTGTCTTACAACACAGATTTTGGGGAATGGGGAGCTGTTTACTACAAAAAGGCCAAACCAACCAAAGGCTGGGTGGGTATGTCTGAGATTAATGCCCATGGAGATTTTTTCTACGTGATCGAACGTGATAACCAAATTGAGGATGCCGCAATCACGAAAAAAATCTATCGGATTCCTACCAGCGAGATGTTCGCAGAACCATTAAACAGCCCAAAGTTACCAGTCGTCTCCAAAGAGTTAGTGAGAGACCTTATCCCTGATTTACAGCAGTTTGAGGGCTTAGTAGATAAGATTGAAGGACTTGCCATCACTGCGGATGGAGAGATATTTGTTTCTACTGATAATGACGGGGTAGACGATAGTTCAGGAGAAACGTTCTTCTGGTCAATCGGCAAGATCCATTAAGCAGGCAATTCAAACTTGGAGAGGACCCAAAATGAGAACTTTTTGGTGTTCCTCCCCAATTAAAGTCATCAGAAATCGCTGTCAGGAGGGCTGTCAGGATCGAATCCTTCGATCTCCATTCCCAAAGAAAGATTCATCTGACTTAGGATCGCTTTGATTTCATTCAAGGATTTTCTACCAAAATTTTTCATATGAAGCAGCTCATTTTCGCTTCGTTGAACCAATTCTCCGATGAAGTCAATCTTGGCATTTTGAAGACAATTGATCGAGCGCACCGAAAGTTCCAACTCGCTGACAGGACGATACAAGTCTGGAGACAACGGCACGTGTTCTTCTGTGACCTGGCGATGCGAGGGAATTGCTGAAATGTTTTCATCAAAATGGATGAACAGTCCCAACTGCTTTCTTAATACCCATGCCGCCCGAGCCAGACTATCCTGCGGGCTGATTGTTCCAGAAGTCCATATTTCAAAGATTAGGCGATCATAATCGGTCCTTTGATCCACGCGGGCGTTTTCCACCTCGTATCGAATTTCTCGAATCGGAGAATGGTAAGAATCCAGATAGAGCGTTCCTTTGGGCAATTTCAGCTTCTCATTTTCTTCTGCGGTGACATACCCTCGAGCTTTGTTGACATACAATTTCAATTGTAAGCCAACGCCTTTTTCCAGTTGAAAAATTTCTTTATTTGGATTGCGGACTTTGATTTCACCATTTGCAGCGAGGTCACTCCCAAGCAATTTCCCACCTGAGGCAATTGTTAGATCCAGTTCAACCAGCCCTTCTTCCTGGTTGTTGACCTCAACTTCCTTCAAATTCAATAGTAAATTCATTAATCCACCTTGAACTCCCTTCAGTTCATCTGTGGACTTTTTCACTCCATCAATCTTCACAGCCACAATCGCACTCCCATTCATGGAAGCGAGCAAAGTTTTGCGCAGTGAATGGCCAAGAGTGACAGCGTACCCTTGCTCCAGTGGTTCAATCGTGAATCTTCCATAGGAAGAGGTGAGAGTTCGGTGATCAACCCGCATTCTGCTGGGCATCGCAAGGTTGGTCCAATTCTGAACATAGATTTCAGGTGCTTGGAAGCTCTGGGGCAGGCTGACCTCAGACAAAAGCTTGAGGTTGCTCATATTTCTCCGTATTGCAAGGGCGGAAAGAAGATAAAGCCGATTCATTGAAAAACTTGTTTGGGGCGCTACTTCGGTTTAGAAAAGCTTTGCAATGAGTTCAGCTTACGTGATGAAAGCGAGTTTGTCTCCAAAGGGAATTTAATTAATGTGTAAGAAAATAAACATTTTAATATAAATTCATTTATTTAGTCTGTCAAGAAGTTGAAAAACTGACAGAAAGTCTATCCAATCTTAAAACTCACTTGAATGAGGAAATCCATGCCAATTGAATCAGCAAGGGTAGAATACAGTGCTGGCTCAACAGGAATGAAGAGCTTTATTTCAAAACCAGAAAAGGCAGAATTTGCTTTTCCAGGGGTACTCGTTTTCCCTGAATGGTGGGGTCTCACAGAATATCTTGAGATCAGAACCCAACAATTGGCTGAGCTTGGTTATGTGGCAATGGCAGTTGATATGTATGGGGAAGGTAAAATCGCATCCGATCCAGCAGAGGCCAGTTCATTGATGAATGGAGTCCTCAGCAAAATGGAGGATGGTGAAGCAAGAGTACTTGCTGCAATGGACTTTCTGAAAAGTCAGTCTGAAGTAGATGCTAACCGATTAGGGGCGATTGGATATTGTTTTGGAGGAGCAATAGTCTTACATGCAGCCAGAAAAGGTTGGCCACTTCGTGCAGTCGCTAGCTTCCATGGTGCTTTGGATGCCAATCATCAGGCAGAATCAGGAGATGTTCATACAAAAATTCTGGTTTGTCACGGGGAAGCGGATGCAATGGTAACTTCTGAAAATGTGCAGGAATTTAGCAGAGAAATGGATCGTCTTGGTGCTGATTACGTAATCAAAACCTACCCTGATGCACTTCATGGTTTCACAAATCCAGCAACTACAGCGTTAGGCCAAAAATATGGGATCCCCGTTGGTTACAATGAGTCAGCTGACCGTCAATCTTGGGAGGAACTCAAAAATTTTCTGAGCGAGCACTTATAAACTTTTGTTATGAAAGGGCCACTAAAGGTTTTACTTGCATGGTGGTCCGATGGTTTCTCTTTCAATTAGAATGGTTTCTAAGACTTTGATTTGATCATTCCTTGAGTTCATTTCACCAAGAACCCCCATAATCATCTCACAGGCGATTTTTCCTGCCTCAGTAGTTTCATTCGAAACACTGGTTAACGGAGGATTTGTGAAAGGGGAAATTGAATTGTCGCATCCAACAATGCTGAAAGAGCTTGGTACCGTCAAGGCCCGCGAACTGAGTTCGGTCATAATTCCGTGAGCAATCAGGTCATTGAATGCAATTGCTCCTGTTACTCTACTGCTTATCATCTGATCCACTACGGCTTGACCTGATTCCAATGAGGGTTTCTCAGTAGGAATGACGACGAGCTGTAACCCCAGTTCATTTGTTACCATAGAAATTGCTGCCTGTCTCTGCTTGTTGGTCCATGTCACAGAAGGCCCACTCAAGTAGGCGATTTCCTGATGACCCTGATGGGCCAACAATCTTACCGCTTGCTTCAAACTTGACCCAGCATCAATCAAAACTCTTGGAATCCCCTGAACATCTCGGTTTACCAGAACTATTGGGGTTTTTTCTGCCAACCCCTGTAACCGATCCTCTGGCATTCGCGAGGAAATTAGAATGACCCCCTCTACTTTCCCAGCAAATCTTTCGATCAGTTTTTCTTCCTTAAGTCCACTTTCTTCAAAATCAGCCAAGAATACGCAGTAATCTAAATTTTCTGCTGCTAATTGAGCAGATCGAATCATCGGTGGAAAATACGGGTTTGCCACATCCGGAACCAAGAAAGCAATGTTCCCTGTTTTTCCAGTACTCAATGCTCTTGCGCTGGAATTTGGAACGTAACCGAGCTCTTCGGCAACTCTTTTGACCCGTAAAACAGTCGTTGCACTCAATAGCTCCGGCCTGGTGAATGCTCGGGAAACACTCGAGCGGGCGACACCAGCTCGTTCAGCAATTTGTGAAATTGTGGGGACCCTGGACTTTGAAGACATCTATCCTTAGATTTGGAGCAAATTTTTTTTTCTCCATAATATGTCTCTTCTTTCGCAAGTCAAACTGTTGACATGCAACCGGTTGCAGGGTATGGTTCGACACTTTCTAAATATCTCCATCTCAATTTTTCAGTTAATTGGCATTTGATGGCAAAAAAACAAATAGTTGGCCTGATCGGTTTAGGAGATATGGGCAGTGGCATGGCCAAGAATTTAATCAACAAGGGCTTCCAAACCTATGGCTTTGATCTCAGTCCACAACGGTTGGCAGCTTTTCAAGAGCTTGGGGGCAATTGTGTGGCTGATCCCCTAGAAATGGGCTCTTTGGTTGATGTCGTCTTCATCATGGTAATGAACGGTGGGCAGGTGCAGGATGTAATTTTTGGTAACCGTGGTGTGATTCATTCGATGCAACCAAGCTCAGGGATCATCGTAACAGCCACCATCAAGGCTTCTGAAATTCGTGCAGTAGCAAGGCAACTAGATGGAAGCAAAATCCAGTTGATTGATTCTCCAGTCAGTGGCGGATTTCCCGGGGCACAGGGGGGGACCTTGACCATGATGGCCTCAGGATCTGAGGATTCATTGAATCAATTTGCTCCTGTGATGGAAGCTATAAGCAAAACGATACATCGGGTAGGTTCTGAAGCTGGTATGGGCCAGACAGTAAAGGCCTGCCTGCAATCCCTGATTGGATCTGTCTTTAGTGCAACATTTGAAGCCGCAGCTTTGGCAGCAAAAGCTGGGGTGGATGGTGAGGTGTTACATAAGGTCTTCAGTACATCAGGGGCAGGTTGTGGTGTAGTCAATACAGCTTTGGAAAACATCATTGATCGCAAATTTGAAGGAACCGGCAGTCACATCAATACCATGTACAAGGACCTGACAATTGTAATGGACATGGCAAGAGAGTTGGGAGTCCCTCTGCTCACAGCAGGTTGCGCCATGCAGCTTTTCCAGGCTGGAAAAACGAAGTACCCAGACGGAGATAATTGGATTGTGACCAAGGTGATCGAAGAAATTGTTGGGGCAGAGTTGCACAGAAAATCATCAACAAAGTGAATTTATGAAAACTGGCGTCATTACGGATGGGATTAGCCGTGATTTTGAACATGCGCTGAACGTGATGGATGAGTTTGGGCTTCAATTCGCTGAACTTCAGTTCGTCTGGGACAAGGAAGTGGGGTTCTTAGAGAATTCTGAAGTACAAAAGGTCAACGCATTATTGGATCTGCATCAGATTAAGGTTTCCAATATTTGTCATCATATTTTTGCCGGGATGCCGATGACTACTAAACCCAGTGAACCTTTGCATGTACAGCACCTGGATCGGTTAAAACGTTGTATGGAGATCGCTCATGCTGTTAAATCTCCCAATGTGCGAATACTCTCGCCGAAAAAAGAGCAAATCCTCTTTGGGGCTCATGGTGCTGAAAAGTGGAATGTTGCAAAGGGTGCGTGGGATGCCTTACTCCCAATCATTGCGCCAGCGCTTGAAATTGCGAAAGATGCTGGCAAGCAACTTGTTGTGGAAACAGGCAACGGAACCATGGTGAATTCATCCTGGACAGCAAGAAAATTGATTGATGATCTAGAAGCCAAGGAAACACTTAAAGTGCTCTGGGATCCAGCGAATAACTGTTGGTGCCATGAAACTGCCTATCCTGATGGATATGAACTTTTAAGAGATGGTTACATCGCCCACATCCATATCAAGGACATCTATGCGGATACCCCAAGAGCATATTTGGAGGTCCGTGAAATGGGCAAAGGCCAACTGGCGGATCAATTCAAGCCGATGGCAGAAGCACTCCGGGGTGACAAGTACGAAGGTGTCGTTTCATTTGAAAGTGTCTTTCACCAAGGCGATGGGGATTTTGAAGCTGGGTTCCGAAAAAATATTCCAACCTTCCTTGAATACTTTGGATGAATTTGGACAAAAATAATAGATCTGCTCAACTCGAAGCACTTGCGGGTAAGCTAGCCTCAGCCTGGCTAAATCATTCATTGATTGAGGATCTCATTGAAGATGAACTGCCTCTGAATCGAACTGAATCATATCTGGTTCAAGATCTGATGAGTAAGCAGATCGGTCAATTGATCACGGGTTGGAAAGTTGGCGCTACCAGTGCCAAAATGCGAGAAATGGATGGGCATACGGATGTGATTCCTGGACGGATTTTTAAGTCGGTGACCTATCACGGTCGGCAAATGAAATTGCCAATAGAAAGGTTCCCAAGAGCGCGAGTGGAGACAGAGTTTGCGTTCAGACTTCTTGCTGAGTGCCCAGCTAACCAAGCACCTTGGTCTGCTGAAGATTTGATTGAGCGGGTGATTCTGCATCCCGCAATTGAGATCATTGGGAATCGTCATGTTTTGCCGCATGGCAGCAAAGAGCAAAAGTCATTGATGACCATAGCGGATAATGGTGGAGGAATCGGGTTTGTCTTTGGTGAAGCTTATGCGGAATGGCAAAACTTAGATTTTCAAAATCACCTCATTCGACTCTCCGTAGATGATATCGAGCCAGCTGAGAATTTTCTTGGTGAACTTCGTGGTGCGCCTCTCAATGCATTGGCAGACCTACTAAACCATCTGGCTCAGCGGGGCTACTCACTGCATGTTGGCGATTATGTCTCTACAGGCGCAGCAACAGTCCCTCAGCCTTTTCAAAAGGGTTCGGTTGTGAATGCTGACTTTGGGAACGTTGGCTCGATTACACTTCAATTTGGTTAAGGGATGTCTCTGAAAGCAGATGTTGTAGTTATTGGAGCAGGTGGAATGGGAGCTTTGTTTGGCTCTATTCTGCAGGCAGGAGGACTAAAAGTTATTCTTCAAGATCCCAATCTAGAACATGTCGAAGCGATTCAGCGAGATGGATTGCAGATCAAAGGCTTTGGTGGAAATCGAAAAGTTCAAATAACAGCCATCAGTGATCCTGGCCAAATCCAGTCAGCTGATTTGTTGCTTTTTCAGTGTAAAGGGAATGCATCCAGAGAAGCTGCTCAAAGGGTCAAACATCTGACTAGTCAAGGAGCGGTTTGTATCAGCTTTCAAAATGGGTTGGGTAACGAGGAGGTCATCTCAGAAGAAGTTGGACCTAAAAATGTGCTGGGTGGCTTGACTGCGATGGCGGGCTTTATGACAGGACCCGGCCAGATCCATGATTTTTCTAGAGTCCCATCTTACATTGGTGAGATGGAGGGTGGAATCTCAGAAAGATCTAAGCTAATGGCGGAAAAGCTATCTAAAGCAGGCTTAGAAACGTATGCTGTTCCCAACATTCAATTGGAAATTTGGAAAAAACTTCTTGGCAATATCTCGATGAGTGCGCTATCGGGACTGACTAATCTAAAAGTGGCTCCCTTGATGGTAATTCCAGAGTTGCGAGCCGTCAGTTTTCAAGCGATGGAAGAAGCACTCTCGGTTGGTTTAGCGCTGGGTTTACCCCTTGAAAGAGATGCCGTGATAGAGGGTATGGAAATGATCTCTCAGCCTGAAGGAACTGGTGATAACAAGTCCTCGCTGTGCGTAGATTTACTGAATAGAAGACGCTCAGAAGTTGATTTTATTTATGGGAAAGTGATTGAGATTGGGGAAAGTAAAGGGATTTCAACTCCCACATTAAAGACACTTCACGCACTTGTGAAAGGTGTGGAATCGCATTTTGGTTAATGATTTATGAAAAAGCTTTCAGGCAAAAACGCATTTATTTCAGGGAGTTCTCGTGGAATTGGTCTGGCTTGCGCCAAGGCTATTGCTGAACAGGGGGCGAATGTTTTCCTAGTAGCGACAAATGATGTCCTACTAAAAGAGGCGACGTCAGCTATTCAGCAACGATCAGCTGTTCAAGTTGGTTTTCACTCTGTTGATCTGAGGACCCTTGAGGGTTGCCAGCAAGCCAGCCATGCGTTTCTTGAACGGTTTGGACAAGCAGACATCTTGGTCAACTCTGCGGGTGCTACTAAGGGTGGAATTTTTCCGGAACAGTCTGATGAAGAAATGATCGATGGCTTCGCTCTCAAATTTCATGGTGCAGTTCGACTTTGTCGGCAATTGTGGCCCTCTCTCAAGCAATCCGACGGCACAGTCATCAACATCGTTGGGGGAGCAGCCCGTTCTCCTTCGAGAGACTTCATGGTGGGAGGTTCCGTCAATGCAGCTCTGGCAAACTTTTCCAAAGCCCTTGCCGCTCAGGGCTTGGTGGATGATGTAAACGTCAACTGGATTCTTCCTGGAATGACTGAAACTGAGCGCATGGAACGACTGCTGGAAGGCAAAGCAAAAATGCAAAACAAGAGTAAGGAGGAGGTTCGTACAGATTCCATTCGCAATGAAGGTATCCGTAGATTGGGGCTACCTGAAGACGTTGCTGAATTAGTTGTGTTTTTGTGTTCCCCAGAAGCTCGCCACATACAGGGCGCAGGAATTCCGGTAGATGGAGGAGCTGGGAAGGGGTATTACTGATGAGTTATCAAAATTATCAATGAATGTGCAATTCCTCTCAGCCAAAGAGGCGATTGAACTAATCCCTGATGAAGCTACGATTGGTCTGATTGGAGGAGGAGGAGGACTAGTGGAAGCGACGCTCCTGCATCATCATGTTGAAAAAAGGTTTTTGGCTACAGGCCACCCGAAAAAGTTAACCTGTCTGCATGCACTTGGGATTGGAGATCGAAAAGAGCGAGGCTTGAATCGTTTTGCCTACGAGGGGCTTGTTCAAAGAGTTATTGGAGGACACTGGGTTTGGTCACCCCGGATGCAGCAATTAGCTAAGGACAACAAAATTGAAGCCTATGTGTTGCCTGGGGGTGTAACGATGCAGTTAATGAGAGAAGTTGCTGCCAAGAGACCTGGTTTGATTACCCATGTAGGATTGGGGACCTTTGTTGACCCAACCCTAGGTGGTGGAAAAATGAACCAGGCTGCACAAAAAGATCTGGTTGAGCGAATTGAAATTGATGGCAAAACTTATCTCCGTTATGTACCTATTCCAGTGGATGTGGCCTTATTGAAAGGCTCGAAAGCAGATGAGGAAGGTAACATCTCATTGGATGAAGAACCTGCAAATGTCGATATCTACGCAATGGCAGCTGCAGCCCACAACTCAGGGGGAAAAGTAATCTTTCAGGTTCGGGAGAAAGTTCGCAAAGGAGAATTGGGAGCAAGACAAGTCAGAGTACCTTCTGCTTTGGTAGATGTTGTTGTAGTTGATCCAGATCAACGCCAGGGCTATGAACTAATTTACGATCCATCGATTTCGGGAGAACAAGAGGACGCTAAGTACCGGAGTGAAAAACCTGTATTCTCTGTAAGGTTAGCAATTGCTCGCCGAGCACGTCTTGAGCTCTTCAAGGGTGCCGTGATCAATTTTGGATTTGGTATTCCAGATCAAGTTGCCGCTCTGATAGCCCAATCTGGAGAGTCTGAAGATTACTACCAGACCATTGAACACGGAACTTATGGAGGGAATTTATTGACGGGGAATCTCTTTGGTTACGCCAAGAATCCGACCTGTATGATCGATGGCCCATCGCAGTTTGATTTTTATTCAGGAGGTGGACTGGATGTCGCCTTTTTGGGATTTGGGCAAATCGATCAAGAAGGGAACGTCAATGTTTCCAAACTGGATGGTGTGACTGTAGGACCAGGCGGATTCATTGATATTGCTCAAAATGCAAAAAAAGTTGTTTTTTGCGGTACCTTCGACACAAAGGGATCTAAATTGAGAACGGGCGCTGGAGAACTCAAGGTCGAAAAATCCGGTGAAATTAGAAAGTTGGTTCAGCATGTTGATCAGATCACATTCTCTGGAAAGCAAGCGCTCAAGCAAAAACAGGAGGTGATATACGCTACCGAAAGAGCATTA
>JAQWOT010000085.1 GCA_029245725.1 SAR324 cluster bacterium
GAGGTAGTCCTCGACCCCGGTCAGGGTGATTGGCTGCGCTACATTCCAGGTGGTGTTGTCAAAGGTCAGTGTGGTTGGGGAGACGGTTGCTTCACCGGTGTCGCTGGAGGTGAGCGTGACGGTGACGGTGCCGTTGGGTGGACCACTGAGGGCAAAGGTGGTGCTGTTGTTGGTGGTGCCCTCGGTGACACTGGGGCTGCTGTTGGCCACAGTGACTGCGGTCGCTCCGCTATCAGCGGTGACCACATTGAAGTTGCCGGCTGCCCCGTGGAGGGTGTCAGTCGGATTGGTGGAGGCGATGGTGTAGCTGATGGTGGTGGTCTGGTTGCCATCGACGAGGTAGTCTTCAGGAGCTGTAATGGTTAAGGTCTGGGGGATCGCCCAGGTGGTGTTGTCAAAGCTCATCGTGGAAGGTGAGAGCGTAGCCTCGGATGTATCTCCGGAAGAGAAAGTGATGGTGACAGTGCCGTTGGGTGGACCGGAGAGGACGAAGGACTCCGTATCAGTAGCGCCTTCGTTGATCGTGGTAACGCTGACAGAAGCTGAGGTGCTCAGTCCAGAGGGAGTGGAGCCGTTGGAACTTCCGCCGCCACCGCCACTTCCACCTTGCGCCTCATCGCTGTCGGCCCGAGGGAAATCGACATCATAGACAATCGTCCCTTCTTCAGGAATCACATCACAGCCCAGCAGAGCCAGGCTCAGGCAGAAGAGCAGGAGGAAGGAGGAGAGTGGCCGTTGGTACATTTGGTTTTTCTGGCTGAACTGGTACTAGGTTGCATTAGCTACTGCGCCTTCCATGGCTTGGCTAAATCCTGATGTTTTGCTGACAATCTTGAAATATATATGCCTATTTACTCATTTATCTGCCTAATCACAAGGATTTTATGCAATTTTATTTAATTATTTTGTCACATTTGATCATATTTTGAGACAAAATGAATTTAATATCTGACAAATCAAATTTTATAGATAATTTTTTAGGAGTGATGGAGATTTTTGAAGGAATTCTCTCATTTGGCTTGCAGCCACCTTCTCCCTGAGGGAGAAAGCAAAGAACCAACTGGTTGCTTCTCATCAAAACAATCAAATTTATAAATGAAATCAACGGCTCAAAAACCCTCGCCCAGTGGCAGATCGTTAAGTCTGCACTGCTTTGAAAAACCCTCGCTCAGTGGGGAGAGGGAGGGCCACACAAGTGATGGGTGTTGGATTGGCGTAAATTAGAAAAAGTTAGGAAAATTAGAGATCTGCAGGAATTCTCTCATGCGGCCACTTTCTCTCTGAGGGATAAGGACAAATTGCTTCTGATCTAAACACGCTAATTTGCAAATAAATCTGGATGACACGAGGCTTCATAAAACCCTCGCCTAATGGCAAACGGCTTTGAGTTCAACACAATCTATAAACCCTCGCCCAACTGGGAGAGGGGGGACCACGTAAGTGGTGGGTGAGAGATTTGATTGGTTTCATAAAGATCCAAAGATCAGTCAATTGGCAAAAATCCGCCACCATGATCCCCACAATACAAGAATCGCAGATTTGCCATTTGGGCCCGCCCTTGTGTTAAGGTAAGCCAGCATCCCCAAGCCGGGGTTGCAGCTGATGAATTCAAAACAGAG
>JAQWOT010000086.1 GCA_029245725.1 SAR324 cluster bacterium
AATTTCGCCAGTGTTAATAGCGAAATGGATCTGATCGATAATTTGCTGGAATACTGGTGTAGGAGATTAATTTGTTGGCTAGTAGACCATAAATCTCAATTTATACCGCAGAAATACTGAAGTATCGGCCCCTTTTACTCACACAAATCTTGATACAAGGATTATATTCTTTTTCGAAAGCTGTCCCCTAGAATTTTACCAGATTTCCAGTTCTCTGGTTAAATCCCAATCTTACAACCAATTTACGGACCGTATCAGAAGTGCAAAATCACTCTAGCCTCTTCTGATCCTAAATTACTCCAGATCTAGTCCTCATTCTTCAGAATCTTGCTTTCGGAGATCCTTCTTCGTTTAGCAATTTCTCAAAAAAGACTTCAAAAATTCTTTAATACACTTGGTGAGGATCCTCTAGTGAAACTGAGTACAGCGTCTTTTTTTGCAAGATTTGTTTGCTTGATTCCAATCATTTTGGTTGCCAAGCCAATTTATGCCTTCGATGAACTTGATCTTCAAAAATTGCTGACAACCCGCATCTGTAATGACTGTAACTTGATCCAAGCAAATCTTGATTCTATAAATTTAAATGATGTGAGTTTGTTGGGAGCTAACTTGAGAGAAGCTAATTTAGTAAATGCAAATCTGCGTGGAGCTGAACTCATTGGAGCAGATTTGATAGATGCAGATCTGACGGGGGTGGATCTGACAGGCGCAGATCTAACTGGAGCTAATTTAACGGGTGTCACACTTTCTGGAGCAGACTTGACAGGCACTACTTTGTGGATGAGTATCCTTAGAAATTCTTCAATAAGAAGTGCATACTTAAATTATTCCAATTTGAAGGAAGCAGACCTGACAGGTGCGAACTTGATCGAAGTTGAATTGGTCAGCGCCACTCTGAATAATGCTGAGTTGGAAGAAGCGAAAATCTGGTATGCAAATTTTGAAAATGCTGACCTTGGTAGAGCCAATCTGAAAGGCGCAGAAATTTATGAGTCCAATCTGATGGGCTCCAATTTAAAAAATGCAAAGCTTATCGAAGCCACTTTTTACCAGTCTAACTTGGACGGTGCAGATTTGACTGGTACTACGCTTGATGAAGAAGCTTCACCTATTCAGGGTCAATCAACTACGAAACTCTGCAATACGGTAATGACTGATGGAGAGGTCACAAATAAAGATTGTGAAAGGTGATGATTGTTAAAGATTTTGCTGCCTGATGATTGTAGTTCTTGTTTAACTCAATCGGTGGCTACGGATAAAATAAGTTAAGTTGATTTATCAGTTCTAAACCCGTTGAGTCTGATCTTCTATCTAGACTGGGGAATAGGGTGTCGTCGATTCTTCATAGTGGGCCTTCCAGGTAAATTCATCGTTGTATCAGCCCTTGGCTGAGTACTCACCAGTTTCCCCTTCGAAACCACAGCTAAGCGTGCTGGTCGTAAGCGCAGGGCATCAATCGGATCTGCAGCATCCAAAACCACCAGAGAAGCCTGCTTGCCTACTTCAAGGCCATAGTTCTCAAGATGCATGATCTTGGCGTTCGTTTCGGTGACCATAGTGAAACATCGAGCCATTTCTTCAGGACTGGTCATCTGGGCTACGTGCATACCCATAAAGGCAACATCCAGCATATCTGCGGTACCAAGCGCATACCATGGATCACGAACGCAATCTTGCCCCCAACCTACATCAATACCCTGTGCCTGCATTTCACGCACACGGGTTAATCCGCGTCTTTTTGGAAAACTGTCGTGTCGGCCCTGAAGCGTGATGTTGATCAGTGGATTCGAAATTGCCTGAAGTTCAGCTTCAGCCATCAAAGGCAACAGCTTGGATACATAATAATTATCCATTGAATGCATTGAAGTCAGGTGGCTGCCCACTACTCTCCCCTGCAGGCCTAGAGCCGTGGTTTCCGCTGCGAGTGACTCGACATGGCGTGACATTGGATCGTCGCTCTCATCACAGTGCATGTCCACAAGCAAACCCTTGTCTGCAGCGATACGGCACAACTCCTGGACTGATCTTCGTCCATCCTCCATCGTCCGTTCAAAATGAGGAATCCCTCCAACCACATCGAGGCCCATCTCCAAAGCTCGGAGTAAATTTTCCCGTCCACTTGGTGCTCGAAAAAAACCATCTTGCGGAAAGGCTACGAGTTGTAGATCCAAATATCCTTTCACTTGCTCACGTACTTCGAGCATTGCTTCAACGGTCCTCAGGTGATCGGCCGTTGTATCAACATGACTTCGGATAGCGAGCAGGCCCGTGGAAACTGCCCAATCACAGTATGCCAAACCACGATCTACCATCTCTTCAACGGTTGCTTCCTCAAGCAATTCTCCCCAGAGAGAAATGCCTTCCAACAATGTTCCAGATTTGTTCAAGCGTGGAGTTCCATAAGACAAGGTGGCATCCATGTGAAAATGCGGATCCACGAAGGGAGGAGACACCAGATCCCCCTGAGCTTCGATTAGTATTTCAGCTGGGCTGTTTAGATCTTTCTCTATCGCCAAAATTCTTGTCCCTTCGATGCCAATATCTACAACTCGACCATCTGGCAGGGTCCCTCCCTTCACAATGATGTCAAACATTAGCGCTCTCCTTTGTAGAAGGGTACCATCAATGATGCTGGGACCTCTGCTTTCCGGGACATAACCACCAAAGCAGCGATGGACAAGAAATAGGGCATCATTAAGAAAATCTGATAGGGAATGTCTGCACCGATGCTGCTCTGCTGAAGCCGAATCTGAAAGGCATCGAAAGCCGCAAATAGAATTGCTCCCAAGAAGGCTTTGTGTGGTTTCCAGGCACCGAAGACAACAAGGGCAATGCAGACCCAACCACGACCATTGACCATCCCAAAAAAGAAACTATCAAAGGCCGAAAGAGTCAAAAATGCACCCCCCAGTGCCATTAGACCAGATCCAATAACTACCGCACCCATCCGCAACCCAAGCACAGATAGCCCTTGAGCTGCAACAGAAGATGGATTTTCTCCAACAGCCCTGAGAGCCAGACCCAGTGGAGTCCTATACAATACGAACGAAGTAATCAGTACTGTTGCGATAGCCAAATAAGTTAGGGGAGTCTGTTCAGCTAGGGCAGGCCCTAGGATTGGGATGTAAGCTAAAATGGCGACAGAGATAGGCTGGAAGGCCTCGATCTTTGGTGGAGAAGTTACCTCAGGTAAAGCCACTCGGTAAACATAATAAGTCAGCGATGTTGCCAACAGTGTGATTCCAAGACCCACCACATGCTGGGATAATCCCAAGCTGACGGTCATGCTCGCGTGGAGTAAACCTAAGAACATTCCAACCAGGAAAGCTAGGAGCACCCCACCCCAAAGACCCATACCAATGTAAGCCCCAAACCAACCAACGAAGGCTCCAGCGACCATGATTCCCTCTATACCGAGGTTGAGAACGCCGGCCCGTTCACAAATCAACTCTCCCATAGTTGCTAGAATCAATGGGCTAGCGATTCGGATCGTTGCAGTCCAGAAACTTGCAGTCAGAAAAATTTCTAATATCTCCATGAATTAATCCCGTATGATCCGGAACTTTGTCAGTAATACTGCAACTACCATCAGAAGCAGTGCAGTAGCGAGCATGATGTCTGCTAGATAGGTGGGGACTCCGGCTGCTCGACTCATACTGTCAGCGCCCACAAAAATACCCGCAACAAACAGAGCTGCCACGACAACCCCCAGAGGATGTAGCAAGGCCAGCATGGCTACAATGATTCCTGAATAACCAAAGCCCGGTGATAGATCAAGAGTCAGGGTGCCCTTGAGGCCAGCGACTTCGGAGAACCCAGCTAGGGCTGCGAGCCCTCCTGATAACAGTGCTGTTTGCGTTATGATTAAATTTACAGGCATTCCTGCATAACGGGCTGCCCCAGCGTTGTAGCCAACGGCTCTCATAGCGTAGCCAAAAGTAGTTTTGGTGTTCACGATCCAGATAACTAAAGCTGCAATTAAAGCAATCCCAAAACCCCAATGTAATCGTAGCCCATCAACGATTCTTGGTAGACGGGCCTCTGCCAGCAAACGGGACGACTTGGGCCAACCCATTCCCATTGGATCTTTGAGAGGGCCTTCAAGCAGGAGTGAAACTAGAAGGAGAAAAATAAAATTGAGCAAGAGAGTAGTAACGACTTCATCCACACCCAACCTGGTTTTAAGGAGAGTAGGGACTAGAAGCAGCAATGCACCCGCTGACATGGAACAGATGATCATTGTGGGAATGAGTGCAAGTGAGGACCATGCAAGAGTGCCGGTCCCCATTAGTACGGCTACAATGGCACCAGAATATAGCTGGGCTTCTGCTCCGATGTTCCATAATTTTGCACGAAAAGCTACCGCAACTGCCAGTCCCGTGAAAATCAATGGTGTTGTACGATTTAGAGTTTCCAGCAGGGCAAATTTGGAACCCACTGCACCTTTAATGATCAACCCCAGGACAGCAAAAGGATTTCCACCAGCAACCATTGCGAGAAAGGATGCGATCAAGACGGTAGCAGTTAGTGCTAAAATCGGTGGTAGTAATCTTCTGGAAAGGCTTGGATTTGGGATCGCTTCAAGACGCATGCATAGTCTCTTGCTTGGCAAACGCAGCCCCAGACATCCAACCACCCAACTCAGCAGGTGTTACTTTACCTCGTTGAAAAGCAGGGCTAACTCTGCCTTCTGAGGAAACATGAATGATGTCTGACAATTGGAGGATCTCATCTAAATCTTCAGAAATGAGTAAAATGGCTGCACCTTTTTGACGGGCTTCCAATAATTTCTTGTGGACGTAGTGTACCGCTCCAATATCCAAGCCTCGTGAGGGTTGATGTGCAAGGATTACTCGGGGGTCGTTTTGGAGCACACGCCCCAAAATGAGTTTTTGCATGTTCCCCCCTGAAAGCAAACGTATTCTCGTATCCGGACCAGGACAACGAACATCGTATTGCTTGATGAGTTCCTGTGTAAAATTTACTGCGGCTTGCCAATTGACCCACCCATGATGAGCAAATGGCTGATCACGATATCTTTCAATGATGGAATTTTCAGTCAAGGAAAAATCAGCGACAGTCCCGGATTGATGTCGGTCTTCAGGAATCCTGGCGATACCACTGAGAACCGATTGGCGTGGAGACCACTGATCTATCAGCTTCCCATCCAAATGCAGTTTCCCTTGAGAGGGAGTGATCAGTCCTGCAACCAAATCTGCAATTGATGTTTGACCGTTCCCAGAGACACCAGCCAAACCCACAATTTCTCCGGAGCACAGCCTCAAAGAAACATTCCTCAGGCCCTTTGAGTGATGCTGAGTCTCCGTGGATACATTCAATAACTCCATTACTAAGGGTCCGGACTCTCTTTCAGTAACTGCTGTGGGGCTGATCGGGTTCCCAACCATCAAAGAAGCTAATTCATTTGGGCTAGTTTCTTTGGTTTCTTTGGTCGCTACGAGTTTCCCATGACGAAGGATGGCCACTTTTTTGGCAATTTTCATTACTTCATGGAGTTTGTGGCTGATGAAGATGATAGATAGCCCTTGTTCTGTAGCTTCTGTTAGTGTCTTGAAAAGTGATTCAGTTTCTTGAGGGGTCAGGACGGCGGTTGGTTCATCCAGGATCAGGATCTTGGCTTGTCGGAACAAGGCTTTGAGAATCTCTACCCGTTGACGCTCTCCCACACTTAGAGACGAGACTTTCGCATCAGGATTGACCTTCAGGTGATAACGATTGGCAAGTTTGAGGAGTTGTTGACGGGCTTGCTTGTATCGTAGCTTCCAGGACCAGAGAGAACTGGTCCCAAGAATGACGTTCTCAAGAACGGAGAGATTGTGCGCAAGGGTGAAATGTTGATGAACCATTCCAACTCCGGCATCCAAAGCCGCACTAGCCATCCCTGGTGGAAGAGTTTTTCCGAAAACCTGAACCCTCCCAGAATCGGCGGTGTATTGACCAAAAAGGATGTTCATCAAGGTGGTTTTACCTGCACCATTCTCACCTAGCAGCGCAAGTACCTCACCCTTCTCCAAATTCAGGCTGACATTTTCATTCGCCTTGAGGGCTCCAAAATTCTTGGTGATCCCCTCAAGACGAAGAACGACTTCTCCCACTTTAGAGAGCTTTAAAGTGGATCAGCTAGATTTTGGTTCGTTGTCATTGATCGTGACAGTATAGCTACCGTTTTTGATCTCTCCAGTACGCTTTGCCACCATATCAACAGCCTTCTGTGGTATCTTACCAGCGAATGTCCCATAGGGTGCGAGCGTACATCCGCCATGCTTCATGAACGAGTAGATACCGTAATCAGCAGCTTTGTATTTCCCTGATTGAACTGCCGCGACAGCAGCATCCATTGTGGGTTCAAAATGCCAAATGGCTGAAGCGACCACGGTGCTTGGGTACTGATCTTGGGTGTCGATCACGTTGCCGATGGCCAAAATACCTCTTTCTTTGGCAGCATCCGAGACACCAAAACGCTCTGCATATAAAAGGTCGGCGCCTCCTTCGATCATAGCAAACGCAGTCTCTTTGGCCTTTGGTGGGTCAAACCATGAGCCGATGAAAGAGACTTGAAAGCGAATGTTAGGATTCATCTCTCGCGCCCCTGCCATGAAGGCATGCATCAATCGATTTACCTCTGGGATTGGGAATCCACCAACCATTCCGATGTTGCCAGACTTTGTCATTGCCCCAGCAATAATACCCGACAAATAGGAGGCATCTTGGATGTAGTTATCGAAGACGGCTAGATTTGGCAGGCTTGGGTCTTCTTTGAAAGAAGATCCCATCAGAAAAGCGACTTCGGGGTATTCCGCCACAACCTCTCTAGCTTCTGCTTCGGCACCAAAAATTTCTCCGATGATCAGGGTATTCCCTTGCTCTGCATATTCCCTCATCACTCTTGGGTAGTCGGTGTTGGCAGTATTTTCTGTGAACGTGTAGGCGATGTCACCTCGTGACTGTGCTGATAACGCCGCTTTGTGGATTCGGCTTACCCACTGTTGCTCAACTGGGACTGTGTAGATGCCAGCAGTCTTGATGGGATCTTTTGCCGAGGCCAAGGGCAAAATTCCGAGACTCGGTGCAAGCACGAGAGCGCTGGCTGTGCCTTTAATCAATGTACGTCTAGAGATTTTCAGCGACTGATGACTGCTCATTTTTACCTCATGTTCTGGAAAAAGTGACGGATTATCATTACAGACTTTGAAAGGTTGATGACGATGATCTACCCGAAAGTCTTCACCTTAAATCAAGGGGCCAAGTATGGTGGCTAATGCTAGACTTGGCAATACAAAGAATATGAATTCTGTTTTAGGATCTGAGGAAATTGATCAGGAAGTGAGCTGAATCAATTGGAAGTTTTATCGGCGGAGTTCGTTGATTTCCTAAACCTTCGAGAAACCAAGCTTGTTGCCAAAAGAGTTTCTGATATTGGTTTCCACAGCTACGAAAACTTGATCATTCAAGTAATCAAAGTTTGGCATGTAGGCATCTCCTCGAATGACTTGAATGATTATCTCTCCGGTAGCCAGGTTGGCGTAATTGCCTCGAAGCTTTGGAGCGGCGGCGTGACCATTAAACTGAACCTGACCTTTCTGGCCTCAGTATCTTGCACACCTTGCTCGATAAATTTTAACCTACTGAGGTCAGTTGTTCCTTTGAGACCGTTCTAATCTTTGGCTTATCTTAAGCGAATGTCTAGAAAGGGATATCTAGTAAAGCAAAGAGAGTTGATCCTAGAACAAAGCTGATTCGACCAAGTCTACACCTGCTAAAGTTTCTAAATTTGAACTTGCTTCTCATCTTATTTTGTCAAAATCGATCGACCAGATGAAGGTTT
>JAQWOT010000087.1 GCA_029245725.1 SAR324 cluster bacterium
TGCCTAAGTTGGTAGAAAGCGATTCAGTTCATGCAGTACCAATATGGCCACGGAGTCTCAATAGTACCCAAGGTTGACCTGTAATGGGATCAGCAGCCTGTGAAAAGTTACTTAATGTTACTTAATCCGGCCTATCCACAACGTATAAGTCTAAGGTAACAAAGATGAAAGCGGTTAATCGTGAGATTGACAAGTGAGAGAAGGGAGAAGTGAGACAGCGTCTTTACATACCAACTAATCAACATTAGGAGGACAAGTGTCCAACCAAAGCCTGAAGAAAAGATTAGAAGGTATAAGCAAGTGTTCGATCAACGGTGAACGTGCCAAGAACTTATATCAGTTATTGGTCAACAAACTGGAGATCTGGGAACGGGCTCACACCAACATCTGCACCAATGATGGTTCAACCACCAAAGGAGTAGATGGGGTAACTGCTGACAGACACAGCGTGGAGCGTAGTCGAGAGATTATGAACCGACTGCGAAACGGCACTTATCGTCCCAAGCCAACACGCAGGGTATACATTCCCAAGAGCAATGGGAAGAAACGGCCTTTAGGCATACCCATGTTCATGGACAGGCTGGTTCAGGGGGCTTGCAGAATCATTCTGGAAGCGATCGACGAACCGGTATTCTCCAAGTTTTCATTTGGTTTCAGGAAAGGGATGGGATGTCATGAAGCACTTCACGACACCTCACACCGATTCGGTGGAACCAAGTGGCTTATTGATTTCGACATCAAGGGCTACTTCGACAACATTGACCACCAGATTCTGGTGAAATTGTTGAAGAAGAAGATCAACGATGAATGCTTCACAGCGCTAATCGGATGGATGCTCAAGGCAGGCTATATAGAAGATTGGAAATTCAACAAGACCTACAGTGGCACGCCACAAGGAGGAGTTGTTAGCCCAATCCTCGCAAACATATACCTGCATGAACTAGATGTATTCATGGCAGATCTTTGTCAACGAACCCATAAGGGTAAGGATAGAAAGGTAACGACTGAATACAGAAGAATAGCTAACGAAAAGCATAAACTGCGAAATAATCTGGACATGCTCAGAGATAAAAACCTAGGAGTAGTACCAGAAAAGGGAATCAAAATGCCCCTCAAATACGCAGGATATACTCGGAGTAAGCTATTAAAAGAACTGGAAATACTAACCAGTGAACAACTATTAATACGACAATCTGATCCCCTAGATCAAGATTTTTGAAGATTACAGTAAACACGGTATGCTGACGACTTTCTGCTGGGCTTTATTGGAAGCTAAGCAGAAGCAGAGGACATCATGGAGGAAGTGAAAGATTTTCTACAAAGAACACCCCATCTAGAGTGTTTGGAGGAGAAAACCAAGATCATCCATCACAGCAAGGGAGTAATCTTCCTAGGTTATCACCTACAATCACGCATAATGAAAGCTGACGCCAACAGGGTCAAAAGTCATTTGCGAGAGGGAAGGAAGATAATGAGGAGAGACTGGACAGGAAGGAATATCTGCCTACTGGTTCCAGAATCAAAAGTCAGGGAGTTCGTAAAGCGTAAGCGATACGGCAACTTGACCAATCGTAAGAACTGGGAGCTCTGCATCGAACAGAACTTCTGAACAACGGTGATTACGAGATCTTCACCCAATATAATCAGGAAGTCCGAGGGTTTAAGGAGTACTACAAACTCACAGGAAACTTCCGCGAAGGATTAGGTCTAATATAATACATTGCTCAAAACAGTCTAGTGAAAACTCTGGCAAGCAAGCACAAGATCAGTGTTGCCAAGGCCTACCAACACTACAAATTTGGTAAACACAAGAGTGAATGGTTCAAGTCAAAAGATGTAAATCGAATAACGAAAACTAATAAAATTGTGGATGTGATCTACAACATCGCACCAAACTTTGCCCACTCAGAAATTACCGAGAGACTAAAAGCAGAGGAATACGAATACTGCTGAACAATCGGAGGTTACTTCGAAGTCCAACATGTCCAAAAAATGGCAGACATCAAGGATGGAAAAGAGCTCTCGCAGAAAGTGATGATTACGAAGAATCGTAAGAAAATCGTAGTATGCGTAGAGTGCCATGACCTGCTACACGCAGGTAAACTTCCAGACGTCCGATACATGGCAAAGAACGCTTAAGAGACGTGGAGAGCCGTATGCGTTGAAAGGCGCATGTACGGTTCGGAGGGGGGCAAGGGTACTCCAGCAATGGAATCACCTGCCCTACCCTACGCCATTGGCAAATTCAGTTTCAATGAATCTGGAGACATTTTGGGGTCTGGCGATGCACTCTACCAAGTCCGCTCAACTCCAACTGGTCTGAGGTTTGTCCCAGCTTATTGATCACTAAAATATTTTTCAAACAAACAGCAGGTTCTATGAGAAGAGCCGGCTTTGAACTTGCACTCTAGAACACCTTACCAAAAGCATTTGCTTGAGTTTTTAACACAAAAGCAAAAGAGGTCTTTCCTTTGTCGTTCCTGCGAAATAATATCAGTTTATTCAAAATAAGTTTTA
>JAQWOT010000088.1 GCA_029245725.1 SAR324 cluster bacterium
GCCGGTCAGAGCTAGGTCATCGCGGAGAAAATGGATCAACAATTTTCGGGAATCTACCTCTCGGGTGAATGATTCGCCATTAATTTCAATCGTGATGCTATGCTTCGACATGGATCAACTCCTCCCTTGGGCGCGTTCCACAGAGCGGCGGAGTGCGCGTTGTGTCAGTTCACGAATCAGAGTAAGCTTATATTCAGCAGAGCCTCGTAAGTCATCTGCCGGGTTGGATGCATCCGCAGCAAGTTCTCCTGCACGGGCAAAGAGAACGTCAGATGGCTGCTGACCTCGCAAAGCGTTCTCAGCATTGACCGCGCGGGTAGGTAGTGCCGCAACATTAGTCAAGCCGATACCGGCCTGTTCAATGCTACCGTCTGCCGCTAGAGAGAGTTGAACTGCTACTGCGGCAGCAGCGTAGTCACCTACCTTGCGCTCTACTTTCAGGTAACAGCCCCCGCTACGGGCAGGAGGGATTGGAATTCGAATCTCAGTGAGAATCTCTCCGTGCTCCAATGCCGTTGTGAAGAAATCAGTAAAAAACTCATCAATTGGCACTGTCCGAACTCCAGAAGCCCTAGTAATCTCAATCTCTGCTCGGTAGGCCAGCATTGTTGCCGGATGATCATTGGCGGGATCACCGTGGGCTAGATTACCCCCCACAGTTGCAAGATTCCGAACCTGGGGATCTGCAATCATCTTCGTGGTATCCACTAATAACGGATAGCGTTCACTAATCCAGGGTAGATCTTCTAGAACCACTTCACGGGCCATTGTACCGATTTTCAGAAAACCACCTTCCTCCTGGACGTAGTCCAAGCCAGGAAGGTGGCTAATATCAATCAAGTGGCTCGGCTCTGCGAAGCGTAAGCGCATCGCAGGGATCAGGCTATGACCGCCAGCCAGCACCTTGGCTTCATCTCCATGTTCATGTAGCAGGGCAATGGCTTCCGGCAGAGTGGCCGGAACCAAGTAATCAAAGGTAGGGGGTATCATGTTGGCTCTCCCTCAGGCTCGTGGACTCCTGACACAAGACCAGGATCACCTGGCACCTGCATTCAGGCAAGACGATCGACAGTGGCAGATTTAGGCTACCACTAATTTGTCACACCAAAATAGAACAACAGTAAAGGAGGAGGAAAGCAAGGTTTGGAAAAATAATTTTTTCCGAGAAGTCTCTATCTTGTAGAATTTATTTTTGAAGAGAGACTTTCTCAGAAGATTGGCAGGATAATTTGATCGTGACAGGGTAACTTCTGTTGTGAACCTTAACGAGGTTCAAGTTCGCAGTGTCGAAACTCAATCTGAGGGGTAACTTCCGTGCCGAAGTGAGTATTGCAGAAGTACGCTCCACGAAACTGGGTTCCGCGCAATCGCGTACTATAAAAAATGGTCCCTGATAGATTTGATTTTGACAAGTTAGCGTTCTGTAGATCTGCGGTATTGAACCAAACTCCACTTAGATTGGCTTCGGACATGTCGGCGCCAAACAGTTTCACTCCTTTTAAATTGGCACCTTGGAGATTTGCTCTTTTTAAATTGGCACCTCGCAGGTTTGCCCCCTCCAGATTGGAACCCTGGAGGTTGGCTCCCTGTAAATCTGCTTGCTCTAAGTTGGCGCCTCGCAAGTTACTACCAGAGAGATCAGCCACTTGGAGATTTGCACTGAAAAAGATTGTCTTCGCCATGTCAGAAGAACGGAGATTTGCACCGTTCAGTTTGGTCATTCGCAGATCAGCCTCACTGATATTGCACTCTACACATGCTCCAAAATTACGAAGCCGACCCAGATCCCTTTGATCATAAGCCCAGAGAAATTGTGGAATGATCCATCCCAAGCCAACAAGCAGCCAGCAAAGACCAAGTGGTAGAGACAACCGGAACTGTCGAAGGAAATGCATATTCGCTCGTTTGTGAATTTATCAAAGAAAAATCCCTATTAAAAACAACGATGAACAGCATCCGATTCTGATCGTTTCTTACAGAACTAGACTGGCAAAAACAGAACCAAACTACTTCGGCAAGAATGTAATCTTGCTACAAGCCTTCACAAACCAAAGAAAATTTAAAGAGCAACGGAACAGAGAAATTGGCAACAGAACGGGGTTGGGTAACAGTAACTAACTGAGGGGAATTTCAACCTTGGCAAGGCTCAAAGATGCCTTCTCTATCATGAATTTCTAGAAAAGACATCCTAGGTAGGCAAAATCAGGAAATGTATTTTTTCGGAATTGCAGCTCCCATCGTATACTTGGGGTCAACAAAATTTCCCAAGCGGACCTTACCACACTGGCTCAACATCATATAGGCGTCGTAGCGTTCAAAACCAAAATCCCGCTCAAGCCAATAGATCAGTTCCCGATAGGCAATTCTACACGCATCTTCCAGAGGTCTGGTGCTGCCAATCGCCATGATGAAATCATCTGCTTCAAGGCGTGGCCACTCGATATTGTAATTTTTAATCACGTTTACGGTAAAGGTTGTAAAAGTTGGATACTCGACAGCTACCCCGCAAACCTCTCCGTCACCCTGGCAGGCGTGGGCATCTCCAATAAATATACGAGCACCTTCAACCCGCACAGGTAGATAAGTCACAGTACCGGGCCCCATGTCAGGCAAGTCCATATTCCCACCGTGGCTATCCGGTGTTAGGGAATTGATTGAATCAATTTCCGGTGAAGTACTCAGCGTGCCAATGTGGGGACGATATGGTAGCTTGATTCGGTCGCTCCAGTGGACAGTCTCTTCGTCCACATGAATCTTACGGACAATCTCTGGCAACGGTTCGTTTAATGTTGCAGTCAGATTGGTTCCGGTCAAAGCACCGAATTCAGGAATCATGCAGCAGGTGCCCCGAGGCTGATCACCACGAGGCACCATTTTTTCAATGTGAATGCAAATCGTATCTCCAGGCTGTGCACCCTTGACCATAATGGGGCCACATTGAGGATTAAGATAAGGCATTTTGAGAAGCTTTGTTGGTTTGTCAGATTCCGATCGAATTTTTCCCTCAAAAGCATCGTGTGTTTCGGCAACAATTGTATCTCCAGGCTCTACTTCCAAAACGGGATTACTGTAGGGCCCAATTGTATAAACGTATGTCCCTTGCTTTTCAGCGCTTAAATGATGGACTTTGCCGGTGGGGGCTTTAGCAATACCATGCTTGTACATCATCGAATCACTTACCCAATCATTGGGATAAGACCGCATGATCATTTCCATGTCTACCTCTTTAGGCTAGATTGACAAAACTTGGCTAAGCTTTTCTTCATTCCGAACCGCATCAGAATCAAGCATAGCAACAACAGAACCCTTCTCAACAGCGTACGCTCTGTCAACTGTGTTAGAAATCAATGAAGCATTTTGATCAATCAAAATTATAGACAAGTTGAATTGTTTCCGAAAATTTAATATGGCCTCACCAATTTGGCCGACAATATTTGGCTGTACTCCCTCACTTGGTTCATCCAAAATCATTATTTCAGGCCCACCTGCTAAAGCTCTTCCAATTGCTAACATTTCTTGTTGTCCCCCACTAAGTGATCCTGCCATCTGACTTCTTCTTTCATGGAGAATGGGGAAAAGATCGAAAATTAGTTTATTGAATTTAGAACGCTTCTTAGAGTCTCGCTGCAAATAACCACCAAGGAGAAGATGTTCGTTGACTGTCATTCCTGGAAAAATACCTCGACCCTGTGGGACATATCCAACTCCCTTCCGAGCAATCAGCTCTGGTTGCAAGTTCGTGATTTCATTTCCGAATAGTATAATTTTACCACTACTAGCGCGAATTAATCCAATTATTGTTTTAACGAACGTAGATTTACCAACACCATTTCTACCAATAACACCAACAATTTCATTTGTAAGAATATTCACTGAAATATCACGTACAACAGTTGCAGTTCCGTACCCACTACATACACCTAGGGTAGTCAAGATAGATGACTCATTCATTTCAGTGCCCAAGATATATATTTTTCACCTCAGCATTGTTGAGAGTAGACTGTAAGTTACCCTCATAAAAAACACTGCCTTGGTGCATAACAGTTATCTTTTCAGCAATTTGCTTGATGAATTTAAGATCATGTTCAACAACAATTGTTGTTAGACCATGTTTTTTACATAATTTGACAGCGTTAGCAGTCATACCTGTTTCCTTCTCTGCTAGTCCTGCTGTAGGTTCATCAAGTAATAGAACATCAGCACCTGTGTGGATAACCATCAGAATTTCTAACCATTGCAAGTGATGATGAGCAAGATTTTTGGCAGGAAAATTGGAGTTGATTGAAAAATCAAATAATTCGATTAACTCTTTCAATAATTTGCTCTTCTCATCAGAATGATGTCCAGTTGAAAATCCCGAAGCGATTTCAATATTTTCTCTCACTGAAAGATTATTGTACGCTCGAATAGTCTGAAAGGTCATCCCTAGGCCGAGCCGAACTCTAGCGCTAGGTTCAAATTTTGAAATCTCTATTCCTTTAACAATGACAGTACCACCATCTAGTTTGGTGAGGCCAAAAAGAGCTTTGAAAAGGGTTGATTTTCCAGCTCCATTAGGACCAATAACACATCTGATTTCATTTTTCTCAACCTTAAAATTCACATCTGATAGTGCTGACACACCACCAAATTTCTTATTCAGATTATTCGTTTCAATGATTTTTTCCATATACCAAAGCGGTTTCGACAGAGTAAATTTCGATATCTAAGGATTCCTAGTTTTTTTTAAAAATTTCGTCAGCTTTATAAAATTGCTCCATAATGTTACAAAAACTCCATCCCTAAACAACATTATCGAGATAACTGCTGCTGTACCAATGAAAATTAGTGAAAGCTGGTTACCTTGTGTAGAAAGTGTGAATGCAAACCAAGTCATTCCAATCGTAGACAAGGAAACAGCCAACAAACTTGAACGCCCTCCAATTGCTGCCCAGATAACAGGCTGTGCAGCCGCTACTAGACCTAGTTGACTTGGGGTTATGTAATTACCCCATTGAACGTATAAAATCCCACTTACTGAAGCAAGAGCAGCCGCTAGTACAAAAACAAAAAACTGCCATTTTCTAATATCATATCCAAGAACCTCTGTCCTCAGTGCATCCTCACGAATTGCAACTATTATTGAACCATATCTAGAATTGATAAAAATTCTTAGGATGATAAAAATAAGAGAAACAAAAACAAGTACATAGTAGTAGAAAGAATACCCATAAAGAGGATCATCTATCCAAGGGAGTCGCATAGATGGGATTCCAGTCATACCATTATAGCCACCCAGTAAAACATTCCCAATTTTCCACTGATATCCAGCAGTCTGAGAAAGGAAAGTCTCCAATAGCAGTGTAAAAACCAAAGTTAAAACTGGAATAATCCAATTTTCAACTCTGGCAAAAAATAGAAAGTAGGCTAAAACTGAAGCAAGCAACATACTTGAAAGAATACCACCACCAATTCCAATAAATTCATATGCTGGCAACTGAGTTAAGTTTCCAGCAATTATTCCATATGCATAACCAGCTACTCCAAAGAAAGCAATTTGCCCAAAACTTAAAATCCCACAATAGCCCCAAACTAAAGTAACGCTAAGACCTAATGGAACATTAAGGAGAAAGTAGGCAAAATTCATTGCTTCGTAATCACCCATTACCATAGGCACTAGTGACAAACTAATTAGATAAGCCAGGAAAAATATTAATGAGCTCTTTTGTTTGCCAAGATCGCGTTCTCCAAGGAAAAGCTGCAGTAGTCCCATTTTACCTTCTACCAAAAAATCTAATGCTTGCTAGCCCATTAGGATAGAGTCTGATTAGTATCAGCGCTGCGAAGAATAACCCTACTGTCCCTGCAAATGACCCTAAATACATTCCAATTGGCGTCCTGATAGCTGCTAATGATCCTGCACTATACAGGGTGCCAGTTATTATATTTGTGGCACCACCTACAACCACAGTTATGAAGGCTGGTGCAACAAACTGTGTCCCCATGAACGGAGCAATCGTTGTTGTTGGTGCTAACACTCCACCAGCTAACGCTGCCAAACCAGCACCAAACGCAAAAGTTATGGAAAACATTTTTTTCTTATTGATCCCAATTGTTGAGGCAATTTCTGGGTTTTGCATTGTTGCACGTGACTTCAAGCCTAATTCTGTTTTCTGGAGGATAAAGTAAATCATTGCTACTAGCAAAACTGCAACTAAAATCAAAAATAATTGATATATTGAGTAAGTAAATCCACCATACTCAATTGAGCCAAATGGAATTTTTATTGACGGTAAAAATGGCCCAAAAATCAATAATGCTCCTTGCGCAATTATTAAACCTAGTCCCCAAGTCACTACCAAAGCAGATAAAATCCTTGAATATAAGTATCTAATAAACAAAAATTCGATTACCAATCCAACTAAAACACCCACAAGAAAGCAAAAAGGTAATGTAAGAAAAAAAGGCAATCCTTCTGTTACCAGTAAGGAAGCCACATATGCCCCAATCATCATGATTTCACCATGAGCCAAGTTGATTATGTTCATCATACCTAGCACAATCATCAGCCCTATTGAACACAACACCAAAAATGCACTAGCTGTCAATGCCTGGTACACTAAACTTGTTATTAAAGGTGCTATTTCCATAATCACTTTTTGTTACGCCCGGAATATGCCCGGGCTTTGAAGTTTTTTTACTTACCAAACATTGTGAAGTAGGGATCTTCATCTGGAATATATTGCTTATACTCCTTTTTGCCCACCAGATTTACACCCATTCTGTGTAGCCACCAGGGAGTAATCATTGGCCACTCTCTCAAGAACTGAACATTATGCTCTGCATCTGCAACGGCCAACCGAATATAGTGTCCTGCATGGTGAGTAGCTGGTTCCATGAAAACACTACCTTCTGGAGCTTCAATGCTCATCCCAGATTCAAGCGCTTTTTTTACAGCTTCTTGTTCCGTAGTACCTGCTAATCGTGCTGCCTTAGCGTACATATGAATCGAGAAGTATGTGTTTTGCGCCATCTGACCAATGTAAGGGTCATTTGGGAACATTTTGTACCATCTTTGAACAAAATCTCTGTTTCTCTTAGTTGGAATTTCTTCAATATAATTGACACAATTGTGCATTCTGTTCAGTGATGGTGCGGAGAATCTACGATGCTCGTAGCCCTGTGCCATGTTGACAGTTGATGCCATTGGATACTCTAACCCTGCAGCCGAAGCCTGTGGATAGTAGTTTGACTGATTTGATCCCACAAGGAGTGTGAAGACCCAGTCAGGTTTTGCTGCCTGGATTCGAGCAATTGATGTACTGAAGTCAGAGACACTTAGTGGAACAAACTCCTCTTCAATAATCTCTCCTCCGACCAGTGGTGCAGTTGCCTTTGTCCATGCTGCGGTTAGCTGTCCAAAATTATAATCCGCTGCAATCGTGTAGATTCTTGGACCAAAGGTTTTCACCATATAATCCACAACTGGGATCACCTGCTGCTCACAGATTGCGCCTGTACAAAATGTATTTGCATCTGCAACCCCACCCTCATACTGATTCGTGTAGATGTACAATTGCTTGAACTGGTCTACAATTGGCCTAATTGCTTCTCTCTCAGCACTTGTAAAGCCTGCAACCAAACAGTCTACCTTATCACCCTGAATCAATTTCCTAGTCAGCTGTTGCCAAACATTATTATTGGACTGGCCATCAAGATTGATGAGTTCAACAGGTCTTCCTAGAATACCATCATCTTCAGAACTAACTAAAATCTCATCATCTTCAGTAAACGTGACTGCTTCTTTAGAGCGACCTCCACCATCATTCACATAGTTTAGGTCACCTTTTCCAACTCCCATGAGAGGGGGTTGTACTGCTACATTTCCGAAGGCACCTAGGCCTCCTGATCCTACTGGGCCTCCCTTCAGAGTTAATCCTGCATTAATTTCTGAAACCGCTAACTGTGCTGCATGATCTTTTTGCACACCGTATACGGCTAGATTTCCTGAGAGGTCTTCTAGGTGTCCAATTTTTACCGCAGCAGCATGGCTAGAAGCTTTTGCTGACTTTGAAGTGATGATAGCAGGCACAGCTAGTGCTGCTCCCACCGCAAGTGAACCTTTGATGAAAGTTCTACGGGTTGAGCCATCAGATTCCACAATTTCAGTTTTTGCGGTCATGTCTTCTTTGTTTTGATCCATTCTTACCTCAATGATGAAAATAATTGATCAACAAAACACATCGCTTCTAAAATTATATTTACTTATCACCTCCTTTTACTCTTATTATGCCTCTCTTATTCACAATCCCTGTGTTTAGAGAGACTTTTCTAGACCCTCCAATTGTCTAAACCTATTTTTAGTGGGAAACGCTCTCCGGATTAAACTGTGGCTTTAATTCTCAAAATTTTTAAAATTTTAAATTAAATAAATAGTAATTTTTTGCCTAATATTTCAAGCTTTATTCTTGCAAAACATTTTGTCTATTTATGTATCACAAAAAAATATTGCTTAATATTTAATCGACTAGCTATTTTTGCTTAATATTTAATCGAATTTAAATTCGAACTTGGTCTCACAGAAATTTTGTACAAAAAAATTTCAGTAAAAAAATATCTTCTCACGCTGCAGTTTGAATTTCTTAGTTCTAAATAATTGGTCTTCCATACAATTTTTATTATTTGAGTATTAGAATGTTTTTAGGATTGAACTCGTTTTTACAGAGATGGTTTGAAGGGATCCCGCCAACTATCGGCTGGTTGGGGCTCTGCTTTGCGCTATCCGGAACCTCCGCCAGCCTGACTGTCTCAGCTGCAGCCTTGGTAGGACAACGCATTGCAGAAAACCCTGCATGGGCCACATTACCACTATCGTTGAATCTGCTGGGCACCATGAGTAGTGGAATCCCGGCTTCCCTGCTGATGCAACGGATTGGAAGGCGCAACGGTTTCCGTATAGGGACAGTGGTAGGCCTACTGGGAGCTTTGCTAAACATCTATGCGATTCAATCCGAAAGTTTTGCCCTTTTCTGTCTAGGCAGCTACCTAATCGGCTGTCTCCTTGGTTTTGGGCAACTTTATCGATTTGCAGCCATTGAGGTGACTCCGGAAGAGCACAAGGCAAGAGCTGTCTCTCTGGTGCTGTTTGGTGGTATCTTTTCTGGAATTCTTGGACCTGGGATTGCCTTCCTCACCAAGGATTGGGTAGAAGGAGCGCCTTTCATGGGAAGCTATCAGTCCCTGATCGGCCTGTACATCCTAGTTTTTTTGCTGTTGCAACTGGTAGATCTACCAAAACCCACTGCCAGTGAGCAACACCCCCGAACTCGTCCGTTCTGGGAGATCATGCGTCAGACCTCCTGGAAAATCAGCGTCCTGAGTGCTGCTTTGGGCTATGTAGCAATGGCCTTGATCATGACCGCAACCCCACTCTCCATGCAGGCGCATCAACACTCTTTCTCTGCATCAGCCTTTGTCATTCAGTGGCATGTAATCGCCATGTTCCTGCCTTCTTTTTTCACAGGGAATCTGATTCAGCGCTTCGGTAGGAAAAATATTATGCTGATGGGAATTGGGCTGAATCTGCTTTGTATCTTGATTAACACGCAGGGACAGTTCTTTCTGTCTTACTGGTCTGCTCTGATTTTGTTGGGAGTGGGCTGGAATTTCATGTTCATTGCGGGAACAACACTGCTGACAGAGACTTATCGGCCCGAGGAGAAGGCACTCGTACAGGGAGTCAATGACGTATTGGTATTTGGTTCAGCTGCGAGTGGTTCACTACTGGCGGGAATCTTACAAAATCAAATTGGCTGGGAGTCCCTCAACATGGTTGCGGCTCCTCCCCTACTTTTGTTAGCTGGCTGGCTGCTCTGGCTGAAGCGCAACAGAGGAGTCCTGATTCAACAACCCATTCATTGAAAGGCGAGATCAGTCTAGTGGGCCTCGTTAGTCTTGATCGAAAGATAGAAGTCATAGACACACATTATAAAGGCAATCAAACTGATCAATCCCAGATCAAGCTCACTTAAGAGCTGATTGCTAAAGTGAAAAAAACCAGCAATCAATTGGTCAGACAAGAGCGACAACCAAGTCAAGCTTGTTGAGATAAAGGCTGGGGTCTGAGACGGTATCGAGAGGAAGAGTAGTACGTTGTAATTTTTTAGGTGCAGGGAAAGTCTTGGGCTAGAATTTCACAGACCAGACTGGCGGCGTTGTAGCATCAGAATTCTGGATATGCACCCAACACCTAGAGTTGGCTTAGTACTAACGACTGCTTCCAAGAATTTTGACCAGACTCCCCTTGCCTCCATCTGTTAGCAGAAACAAATCTCCAGTCGGAGAGGCTTCGATTTTCCGAATTCGACCGAATTCGTTTCGATAAAGACGTTCTTCAATGAGTTGATTCTCACTTCTGACAAATCGGATCAGAGTCCTTTCTCTCAAGGTCGTGACAAACCAACTATTTCTCCAGTTCTGGTAATTTTCCCCACCATATATCAAGAGTGAGGAGGGAGCTACCGATGGGTCCCAGTAGTGCAGAGGTTCTTCAATACCAGAATACCGAGACCCTACGCCTACCCTTTCGTCATTATAGTCTTTGCCATAGGTGGCTACTGGCCAACCATAATTTTTTCCCGCAATTAATTGATTGATTTCGTCTCCACCTTTTGGACCATGGTCAGCAATGTAGACCTGACCATCAGTTGCATTGTAGTAAATGCCCTGCGGGTTACGATGACCGTAGGTGAAGATCTCAGGCAACGCACCAGCTGATCCTAAAAACGGATTATCTTTTGGTGTAGTCCCATCGAGATTCAATCGAATTGTCTTTCCCAAATGATTATCCAATCTTTGTGGGTCTGCTGTGAAGACATTTACAATGCGACTTGCTGTTGTGTAATTGAATCGGTCTCCAACAGTCAATAAAAGGTGTCCTGATTCATCGAAGGTGATTCTAGATCCGTAATGTATGTTTGACCCAACATAAGGTAGTGCCTCAAAAATCTCTTCGACATTCGTGATCGTATTTGATTCAATTTTAAAACGTATCAAAGCAGTTGTAGATAAGCCTTTTCTTCTTTTTGAATAAGTTAAATATAAACGTTGATCCTGATCATAGTTTGGTGACTTTTTTATGTCTAGTAATCCACCTTGACCTGCAAAACTCACTTGCAATCCAGTCTCCACATTTTGAATTGATTCACCATCGATTAGCTTCAATAAGCCACTTCTTTCTGAAACTACTATCCTCGTTTCATCTAGGAACGCTAGGCCCCAAGGATAGCTTAAATCATTTGTAATTATTTCATAAGCTGGCTCACAATTCGATTCACATAAGTTTTTTGCCGAGCTAAGGGATGGTACTATTATTAAAATAATTATTGAAAAAATAATATTTAATAGATGTTCTGACTTATGATTTCTCATCTGTTATCTTGATTGAAGTAAGAAAATGTTCAATTTGAATTAAAATTGAATAAATTTTTCAAATTTGCACTTGAATCAAACTAATTTTTCACTGTGATAAACACAGCATTTTTCTGCTGGGAATTTTAGTAGTAAGCTTTCCTGGCTGATAGACATTTGTCGGTTAACCTTTACCTTCACTTCAAAGTTCTCACATTGGGCTGATATCAACTTAAAATTCCCACAATGGGATTGGTGCATTTGCGTCGTTTAGACCAATGAAGTAATCTCCGAGATTTGGAGATCTAAGGATGCAATGTCCTCACTGTGCTCATCCTGACTCTATTCGCTATGGCACCAGCCGTGGTGTCCAACACTACTGTTGCCAAGTCTGCTGACGGATCTTTCAGACGCTACAACGTGGCAAAGATCCAGCCCTCAAGCAACAGGCCTGTCAGCTCTATCTAGAAGGGATGGGGAGGCGAGCTATCGGCCGGGTTCTTGGCATCCATCACAAGAAGGACGATCAAAACCGGTAGGGTACTTTG